>JAHEIJ010000076.1 GCA_024639445.1 Gammaproteobacteria bacterium | reverse complement strand
GGGCAATGAAGGAAGCCTTTGCCATGAAAGATCGTTTGGTATTCATGGACTTTATCATAGATAAAACTGAAAACGTTTATCCGATGATTGCAGCCGGCAAGGGTCACCATGAAATGCACCTGTCACCAGAGAGGGAGCTGGCATGATGCGGCATATCATTTCATTGTTAATGGAAAATGAATCCGGCGCCTTGTCACGCGTGGCAGGACTGTTTTCTGCCCGTGGATATAATATTGAGTCCTTGACCGTTGCGCCGACCGAAGATCCGTCTCTATCTCGTATGACGATTGTGACCCAGGGTTCAGAAGAAATCATCGAGCAAATTACCAAGCAACTGAACAAGTTGGTCGATGTGGTGAAGCTTGCGGATATTACCGAAGGTGGGCATCTGGAACGTGAACTAATGCTGATTAAAGTTCGAGCCGATAGTCATACCCTGCGAGATGAAACCAAGCGCGTAACGGATATTTTCCGTGGCAATATCCTGGATGTCAGCGATGACACCTATACGATCGAACTGACTGGCTCAGGTGACAAGCTTGATGCCTTTCTCAATGCCCTGGATACAAAGAGTATTATTGAGACAGTGCGCTCCGGTGCAACCGGTATTTCCCGGGGTGCACGTGCGCTGCACGCCTAACAAATTTTTATTACAAGACTCCAAGCAAGAACAGGAAACTATTCATGAAAATTTATTATGATAAAGATTGTGATTTGTCGATTATAAAGGGCATGAAAGTAACCATTGTTGGTTACGGTTCTCAGGGTCATGCCCATGCCAATAACCTGAAAGATTCAGGTGTGGCTGTTACCGTAGGCTTACGTGAGGGTTCAGCTTCCGCTGCCAAGGCGGAAAAAGCCGGTCTGGCAGTGAAAAATGTTCCTGATGCAGTGTCAGGTGCAGATCTGGTAATGATCCTGACGCCAGATGAATTCCAGTCGCAATTATATCAGGCAGAAGTTGAGCCTAACCTCAAACAGGGTGCTGTATTGGCTTTTGCGCATGGCTTCAGTATTCACTACAACCAGATCGTGCCGCGGGCCGATCTCGACGTCATCATGGTCGCCCCCAAGGCGCCTGGCCATACGGTGCGAAACGAGTTTGTTAAAGGCGGTGGCATTCCTGACCTGATCGCGATATTCCAGGATGCCTCCGGTAAGGCAAAAGATATTGCACTGTCCTATGCTTCGGGCGTTGGTGGTGGTCGTACCGGTATTATCGAGACGACATTCAAGGACGAAACCGAAACCGATCTGTTCGGTGAGCAGGCAGTCCTGTGTGGTGGTGCTGTAGAATTGGTGAAGGCCGGATTTGAAACCCTGGTTGAAGCTGGCTACGCTCCCGAAATGGCGTATTTTGAATGTCTGCATGAGCTGAAGCTGATTGTCGACCTGATGTACGAAGGCGGCATTGCCAACATGAACTATTCCATCTCGAATAATGCCGAATATGGTGAATACGTGACAGGCCCACAGGTCATCAATGATGAAAGTCGTTGGGCCATGCGGGAAGCCTTGCACAACATCCAGACTGGTGAATATGCCAAGCGTTTCATCCTTGAAGGGCAAACCAATTATCCGGAAATGACTGCCATGCGTCGCTTAAACGCAGCACACGAGATTGAGCAGGTGGGTGAGCGCTTGCGATCCATGATGCCGTGGATTACCGCTAACAAACTGGTCGACAAGTCCAAGAACTAGGCCACACAATTCAGCCTGGCCAATATGGTCCGGGCTGAGACTTGCCTTTCCTTGCCTGGCTGACTACTGTCCTTATATATAAGGGGAAAGACGAGATTCCATGGAAAAACCTGCCAAAGAAGGTCAACGTCGGCGCGGTATTTACCTGTTGCCGAATCTGTTTACCACGGCCGCATTATTTGCCGGTTTTTATGCCATTGTGGCTGCCATCAACAGCCACTTCGAGGCCGCGGCCGTGGCTATATTTATTGCCATGTTGCTGGACGGGCTCGATGGCCGGGTAGCGCGCCTGACCAATACCCAGACCGACTTTGGCGCCGAATACGATAGTTTGTCTGATATGGTTTCCTTCGGCCTGGCTCCGGCATTGGTGATGTATCAATGGGCCCTTTCCGACCTGGGTAAATTGGGGTGGTTGGCCGCGTTTATCTACACTGCCGGTGCTGCCTTGCGACTGGCACGCTTTAACACCCAGGTGGGCATTGCCGACAAGCGTTACTTTCAGGGGCTGCCTAGTCCCTCGGCGGCGGCCATCCTTGCCGGTATGGTCTGGAGTGGTGAGGAAGTCTTTGAACTTGCCGGCAAAAGCGTGGAGGAGATCGCGTTTGTTCTGACGGTTGTGGCCGGGCTGTTGATGGTGAGTAATATCCGCTATCACAGTTTCAAGGGGATCAATTTCAAGGAACGGGTCCCCTTTGTGGCGATGTTGCTTACTGTGCTGGTCATTGTCGTGGTGTCGTCAAATCCGCCCGTAATGCTGTTTGGTGGATTCCTGATATACGCTATCTCAGGACCGATTCTCACGGTGGTGTATCTGCGCCGTCGCCGGTCTGAGCGCAAAGCACAGCATCAGCCGGAAACGGATAGTGAAGACGACCACTTGGAAAATTCCTGAGCAGCCGCTATAGTAATAAACATGTCAATCAGCAGCAGCACAAGCCGATCTTTTTACCGTCATGTCCCGCATGAAGGTATCCGCCTGTTTGCCCAATTAGCATCCCTCGACGCTCGCCTGTTCCTGCGACTGCTGCCCTAGTGGGCAGATAATCACACACCCATGTGCCGGGTACAGGCACAATTCAATCCAGAACTGAATAATCCTGACTTCAGTGAACCAGGTAATGAGATTTTGAGGCGTGCCGTGTCATAATGGGCGCCCAGTGGAGAAAACAGCATGTCAGATAATTTAATCATATTTGATACCACCTTGCGTGATGGGGAACAGAGTCCCGGTGCGTCCATGACACTGGACGAAAAAGTGCGTATTGCCAAGGCACTGGAACGCATGCATGTGGATGTCATCGAGGCCGGATTTCCTATTGCCAGCCGGGGTGATTTTGAGGCCGTTAAGGCCGTAGCGGAAACCATCAAGGACAGTACCGTGTGTGGTCTCGCACGTGCGCTGGACAAGGATATCGAACGCGCAGGAGAAGCCCTCAAGTTTGCTAATTCCGGGCGAATTCATACCTTTATCGCAACTTCTCCCATACATATGAAGAAGAAACTTAGAATGGAGCCGGACCAGGTTGTGGAACAGGCGGTAATGGCAGTAAAGAAAGCCCGCCAGTACACCGACAATGTCGAGTTTTCTCCTGAGGATGCCGGTCGTTCCGAGCTGGATTTTTTGTGTCGTGTGTTGGAAGCCGTGATCGATGCCGGTGCCGGCACGGTAAATATTCCTGACACGGTGGGTTATAACGTACCGGACCAGTTTGGTAACCTGATTCGTCGTTTGCGTGAGCGAGTGCCCAATTCGGACAAGGCGGTGTTTTCGGTGCATTGCCATAACGATTTGGGTTTGGCTACGGCCAACTCCTTATCGGCCGTACTCAATGGGGCCGGCCAGGTGGAATGCACCATCAATGGCCTGGGTGAACGGGCCGGCAATGCCTCACTCGAAGAGGTGGTTATGACGGTCAAGACACGCAAGGATATTTTTCCTTGTAGCGTTGATCAGATTGATACCACTCAAATCATGAATTGTTCACGTTTGGTATCAAGTATTACTGGTTTTGCGGTGCAACCGAATAAAGCAATCGTCGGGGCCAATGCCTTTGCACATGAATCCGGAATCCACCAGGATGGCGTACTCAAAAGCCGTGAAACCTATGAGATCATGCGTGCCGAAGATGTGGGTTTAACCGCCAATCGCATGGTTTTGGGCAAGCATTCTGGCCGTAATGCCTTTCGTACCCGTTTGCAGGAACTGGGTGTCGAATTCAAGTCAGAGGCGGAATTAAATGACTCCTTCGCCCGGTTTAAGGATCTGGCTGATAAAAAACATGAAATCTACGACGATGATTTGCAGGCATTGGTAACCGAGGCCAGTCTGGATGCGGAAAATGAACGTTTACGCCTTGTCTCCATGAAGGTTTGTTCCGAAACCGGTGAGAAACCCGAGGCTACAGTTACCCTGGAGATGGACGATAAGGAGCATGTTAGTGTTGAAAATGGTGGGGGGCCGGTGGATGCCGCTTTCAAGGCCATCAATAAGGTCGTTAATAGCGGTACCGACTTGTTGTTATATTCTGTCAACAATATCACCAGCGGTACTGACTCACAGGGCGAAGTAACCGTACGGGTTGAAAAAGGCGGTCGAATTGTCAACGGTCAGGGTGCGGATACTGATATTGTGATTGCTTCCGCCAAGGCCTATATCAATGCACTGAACAAGATCCTGGCACCTGAAGAGCGGGCCCATCCACAAACGGGCGACGTATAAGTAAAGCAGCGACGGGACCGGTATTAACCTGTCCCGTCACTTAACGAATATCCAGTGTCGACAGAGAGAAACAAGCTCGAAACATGAATCGTGATCCCAGACAACAAGCCTACCTGAAAGCCATGGGCATCGACGTCTGGGTACAGCGCAATGTCGTATCCACAGCTGCAGAAGTTCCCGTTGTAGATGAAACAGCACTCTCAACTACCAAGGCAGTGACCGAGGGTATCGAAACTATACCTTTGTCAAAAAGCGATGTGTCAATTGTTAACTCGCTGGACTGGCCTGGGTTAAAGCAGCAGGTTATAAACTGCCAACAATGTGAATTGCATACAACACGCACGCAAGCCGTATTCGGAGTCGGTAACCAACAAGCTGACTGGTTAATTATCGGTGAAGCACCCGGTGCCGATGAAGACCGACAAGGGGAGCCGTTTGTTGGTCGTGCCGGCCAATTGCTGAATGAAATGCTGAATGCGATTGGTTTGAAACGTGAGCAGGTTTATATTGCCAACATTTTAAAGTGCCGTCCTCCCAATAACCGTGATCCTAAACCGGAAGAAGCGGCAAGTTGTAGTCCTTACCTGCAACGACAGATTGAGTTGATTCAGCCCAAGGTGATACTGGCACTGGGTCGGATTGCGGCACAACGGTTATTACAGTCCAACACCAGTCTGGCACGCCTGCGCAGCCAGGTACACCATATGGAATCAACTCAAAGCCCGGTTATTGTAACGTACCATCCGGCCTACCTATTACGGTCACCGGCTGAAAAGCGCAAAGCATGGCAGGATTTACTCTTTGCAAAAAAATATGTGACGCAGGCTACGGACGCGGAGTGCGGGTCATGAGTGCCGTCATTGAAATGTCGCCAGGCAGTATACGAAACATGACAGTAGCTGACCTGGATGAAGTCATGGCGATTGAGACGGATATCTATGATTATCCCTGGACGCGAGGTATTTTTCAGGATTGCATGCGTGTTGGTTATTTATGTCACGTTTTCGAGCAGGATGATGGTATCAAGGCTTACAGTGTCCTTTCTGTAGGGGTTGCGGAGACCCATGTGCTAACTTTGTGTGTGCGGCCTGATTCACAGAACCAAGGCCTTGGTCGTATGATGATGGAGCACATGCTTGAACTTGCTTGCCAGGCTGGTGCCGAGACCATGCTGCTGGAAGTACGGCCTTCTAACGAATCCGCAATTCGACTTTATCACCAGTTACAGTTCAACGAGGTTGGTTTGCGTCCAGATTATTATCCTTCTGCTGATGGGCGTGAAGATGCGTTGATCATGGCGCGCAGCTTGCTGATAGATTAGGTCTTTTATGTCTTTACCTGAATTGCGGACTCTCGAGGCATTGTTGGTCGATGTTGCCGATACAGAGTTATTGCCTCGTTTGCATCAAGTGTCTGCTGGCCAGAAAGCAGATGGCAGCCTCATAACCGAAGCGGACTTGTCATTACAGCAACACCTTACGACTGCACTAGCTGAAATTAACCCTGACATCCCGGTACTGGGTGAAGAACTGTCCGCGGAAGTACAGCAGGCCATGCTTGAAGGTGCCAAGCATGGAGTCTGGTGTCTGGACCCACTTGATGGAACCCGAAATTTCGCCTGCGGTTTTCCCGTATTTGCTATTTCGCTGGCACTAATTCGCCATGGTGAAGTGGAGTTGGGTCTGGTTTATGATCCCCTCCGGCGAGAGAGCTTTAGCGCAACAAAGGGTAAAGGTGCCTGGTTAAATGGTGAGCCATTATCAGACCAGTCAGACCAGATTGACACCTCGCTGGCATCGGCCCTGGCCCTGATCGATTTCAAACGCTTGCCAGTGGAATTGGCTCAAAGACTGGTTACATCGGCGCCATATCCTTCCCAGCGCAGTATAGGTTCCGGCGCACTCGACTGGTGCTGGCTTGCCGCCGGTCGCGTGCAGATCTATCTGCATGGTCGCCAGCATCTATGGGACTATGCGGCAGGTCAATTGATCCTGACGGAAGCTGGCGGCCAGGCGGTGACCTTGCAGGGCGAACCGGTATTTATTAATCAGTTGCAGACCCGTTCGATTGTGGCAGGCTGTAATGCCGCAGTCTTTGCGGAATGGGCCGAGTGGCTCGGCGTTAACTGCCAGAATTGAAAACATTCTCCTGGCGATTATTATGTCTCGTCAGGTTGGTGTAGAATTATCCGCTTTGTGTTATTGAGTTGTTATCCATGCCCAGTTTTCTAGAAGAAACCCAGCGTCGGCGCACTTTTGCGATTATTTCCCACCCGGATGCGGGGAAAACCACCTTGACCGAAAAACTCTTGTTGTACGGTCGCGCGATTCAACAGGCGGGAACCGTCAAGGGCCGTAAGGCGGATCGTCATGCCACGTCTGACTGGATGGAACTGGAAAAGCAACGCGGTATCTCGGTGACGTCTGCTGTGATGCAATTTCCCTATCGGGACCGCATCATTAATCTGCTGGACACCCCGGGGCATGAAGACTTCTCGGAAGATACCTACCGCACACTGACCGCTGTTGACTCGGCATTAATGGTGATCGACAGTGCCAAAGGGGTGGAAGCACGTACCATCAAGCTGATGGAAGTGTGTCGCTTACGGACTACGCCCATACTGACCTTCATTAATAAACTGGATCGGGAGGGTCGCGATCCGATTGAATTAATGGATGAAGTCGAAGATATACTGAATATCCAGTGTGCTCCCATTACCTGGCCGATTGGCATGGGCAAACGCTTCAAGGGGGTATTTCATATTTACAATGATACGGTGCATCTGTTCAGCCCTACCCATGGCGGGCGTATCCAGCAAGGCGAGGTCATACAGGGTTTGAATAACCCGCAGTTGGATGAGGCACTTGGTTCAGCCGCACAGGAACTGCGGGATGAGATCGAACTGGTACAGGGCGCAAGCCATGAATTTGACAAACAGGCTTTTCTCGAAGGAAAGCTGACACCGGTGTTCTTTGGCTCTGCCATTAATAACTTCGGCATCGAGGAGTTACTGGATTATTTCGTTAGCGCCGCACCCGGGCCCCAGTCACGCCAGACCCATGAGCGTGAAGTGCAAGCTGAAGAGGAGTCATTCAGTGGCTTTGTCTTCAAAATCCAGGCGAACATGGACCCACAGCACCGTGATCGTATTGCCTTTATGCGCGTTTGTTCCGGCATGTATGAAAAAGGCATGAAGATGCGACAGGTTCGCATCGGTAAGGATATCAAAGTAGCTAACGCCATCACTTTTATGGCCAGCGAGCGGGAACATGTGGAGAATGCATATCCTGGTGATATTATCGGTTTACACAATCACGGCACGATTCAGATTGGCGATACATTTACCCAGGGGGAGGCGCTCAAGTTCTCCGGTATTCCTAATTTTGCTCCGGAGTTGTTTCGCCGGGTGCGACTCAAGGACCCAATGAAAATGAAGGCACTGCAAAAAGGACTGGATCAGCTTAGTGAAGAGGGTGCGTCCCAGGTTTTCAAACCACTCAATAATAATGATCTGATCGTTGGGGCAGTCGGGGTGCTGCAGTTTGACGTGGTGGCATTTCGTCTTAAAAATGAATATGGTGTCGATTGTGGCTTTGAAAACGTCAATGTTCAGACGGCGCGCTGGGTGACATGTGAGGATGAACGTAAGCTGGATGAATTTCGCAAGAAGGCGAGTGAAAATCTGGCGATGGATTCAGCCGGTAGCCTTACTTACATTGCACCGACACGAGTAAATCTGGAACTGACCCAGGAGCGCTGGCCAGAGATCGAGTTTCACGCCACACGTGAACATTAGTAAACGGAATGATTTAAGAATGTTCAATAATTGTTTGCCAGTGATCAGTGGTTATTTTATATTGACTTGTCCCTGTCATTGCTCTGCCGCACAATGGATTGTGTAAACCGCGTTATTTATCTCAATAGGTATAAGTATATGCCGATTCTGGCAGCTGACATCGGGGGGACATCAACCCGTCTCCGTTTGGTTCATGGGGCCGAAACCCTTGATGAGAAGGATTATTCCAGCCAGAATTACCCCGATCTGAATTCGATACTGGATAATTTTATAAAGGCTAATTCTCCGATTGATTTGCAATCGGCCTGTCTAGCTGTGGCGGGTCCCGTTCGTGATGGTAAAGCGCGGGTTACCAATCTACCCTGGGAAGTGCACGAAAGCCTGATAAGTAAAGATTTCGCTATCCCCCAGGTACGGATCATTAATGATTTTGAAGCGATAGGCTATGCCTTGGCCAAATTGCAGCCGGATGATTTCTATGAACTCCAGGCGGGCTCACCCTGTAGTGTCGGTACTCGAGCCCTGATTGGTGCGGGTACCGGACTCGGTGTTGCCATCGTGACGCGTTGTGGTGAACGTTGGCAGGTTCTTCCTGGTGAAGGTGGTCACGTTGATTTTGCGCCACGCACGGCAGAGCAACAGGCATTACTGAATTACCTGCAGCAACAGAGTGTTCGAGTCAGTGTGGAAATGTTGCTATCAGGTCCTGGTCTGGAACGTATTTATGAATTCATCTGTACCCAGAATGGTATTGACCCCAATTCGGTTCGGCGCACTGCCGCTTCGATCAGTAGTACCGCATTAATCGGGCGTGATCCCCTGGCAGTCAAGACGCTGGATTTATTCGTTGAGATTTATGGTGCCCAGGCAGGTAACCTGGCG
>JAHEIJ010000075.1 GCA_024639445.1 Gammaproteobacteria bacterium | reverse complement strand
TTCGTGAAAGTGGCGCAGATCTTCTTCTCGAAGAAAAGCAATCAGAGCCTCAAATTCTTTCCACGCTTCACTCGGGCATAACTCGAGCAGATCGATGAATTGTTTTAATGACGGACTGGGATTTTCGAATATCGCTTGACGCGTCTTGTTAAGCGATAATATGTGTTCCTCGAATTCATCAAACTGGTCTTCATGCTGCATATCATGATCAATATGCTCAGTCAGCACGATTAACTTGATTAAGAATGTCTTTATCTTATTTTTTTCATCTTCACTGAACTGGGCCAAGGCGTCCGGAGGGATAGGACGTGTTCGCCGTTTCAGACGCTCTTTCTCTTCCTCGGTAAGGATTTTCTCCCCTTCGATTGGCTCGAGTTCAAGTTTCATCGTGTCCAACTCCTCTGTCCATTTTTCTGTATGATGGACTGCGCTAGATTTTCGCTCGTTGTTTTAGCGCGCATCATTGTTCGCTTAATCTGACATTAAAGTTCAGTCGGCATACATTTGCTCAATCAAGCTATTATGACGAGTTAAAACATTGGCCCGTTTTACTTTCAGTGTAGGAGTTAATAAATCATTGTCTACAGTCCAGGCTTCCAATAATGGTGTGACCCGGCGCACTTTGGCGTAACCAGGAAAGTCGTGCAGGGCTTCGGATATATTTTTTAATAGGCTACTGTGAAGTCGCCGGTCTGCCAGGCTTTTTTCTTCAAAGGGATCGAGGCTATGTTGGCGTGCCAGCGGAAACCATTCTTCACTGTTTAGAACCACCAAGGCGCTGAGATAGGGTCGACCTTCACCGACTAGTAATGCTTGATCAAACAAGGGTTCCAGCGCAATCGCGCTTTCCATAGCCGCTGGCGGGATCTTTTCCCCGTTCGACATGACCAGGATGTCTTTGATGCGGCCGGTAATGTAGACGAAGTCATCCTTGATGACGGCCTTGTCACCCGTATGGAGCCAACCATCGGTGGTGATTGTCTCGCTGGTAGCCCGATGGTTATTCCAGTAGCCCATCATAACTCCCGGGCTCTTTGCTAATAGCTCTTCGTTATCGCCAATGCGCAGTTCAACGCCTGGAAGAGCCTTGCCAACACTGCTTGGCTGATTTTCGCTTACTCGATTTGCGGTCAAAACCGGGCTGGTTTCGGTCATGCCGTAGCCCTGAATAACATTCAGGCCAAGACCAATAAAGGTGCGGGCTACCGGTGCGGGCAGGGCGGCACCCCCACTGACAGCCAGGTAGAGGCTGCCTCCCAGTTTTGTCTGGACCTTGCTAGCGACCAGGCGGTTCAACAAGGGCCATAACAACAACATGGGAGTACGGTGACGGCGACCCTGAGTTACCTCGAAGCGCCGCCAGCCAACCGATATGGCCAGCTTGAACAACATACGATGAATCAGGGATTGTTTATTCAATTGTGATTGGATGCGCTCATAAACCCGTTCAAAGATACGGGGCACTGAAATCAGGATAGTGGGCTTAATGGCTTGCAGATCTTCCGCCAGTTGTTGAATGGAGCGGGCGTAGGCTACGGTGATGTTACACATCATCGCGACATAATAACCGCAGGTGCGTTCGAAGGTGTGCGATAGCGGCAGGAACGACAGCATGGTGTGTTGACCTTCCTTTCCCAGCAATGCTTCTATCGAGGCCTGGGAGATCATAAGGATATTCATGTGACTCAACATCACCCCCTTGGGGCGTCCGGTTGTGCCGGAGGTATAAACGATACTCGCCAATTTGTTGGGATCACCACCACGTTCATGTAACAGGGCAGGGGTCTTTGGAAGCCAGGATTCGGCCGTGACTAAGCGATCATCCGGGGGACTCGGTTCAGCCTGCTTGCTGTGATGAATGATGAAACGCTGGATTGCTGGCAATTCATCCTTGTGTACGGCCAGCGCCTCCCATTGTTTTTCATCCTCCATCAGGAGCAGTTTGCAGCCCGAATCGTTGAGAATGTAGGTGGTGTTATCGGGGCGGTCATCGGTATAGAGCGGAACAACCGCCAGTCCCAGCCCCAATGCGGCCTGCTCAAAGGCCACCCAGTTCGGACAATTTCTCATCAGGATCGCGACCCGGTCTCCCTCGTGTAATGCCTCCCGGGTCAAGGCCTGCTGCCAGCGGCTGACTTCGTCGGCCATCTGGGTCCAGGTGAGATCCTGCCACTGTTGTTCTTTGCGATCGAACTGGCGGTAGGCGATGGCATCCGGGGTCTGGCGGACACGTTCGCGGAACAGGCCGTCCAGAGTCCCGGCCACATTGGCGTGGATAAAGTTGCTGAATTTGGCCATTTCGCTTGGTAGAAAACCTCAGAAACTACGCGAATAAGAGCCTGATGTTACTGATATTTGACGCTACAGGCCACAGATCGTTAGGCTATAGGGATGGAAATTATTGTCAACGGAGAACAGCGGCAGGTGCCGGATGCCTGTACCGCAGGCCAATTGGTCGAGACCATGGGGCTGGGCGGCCAGCGCATCGCCATGGAGGTCAACCTGGAAATCGTGCCGCGTTCGACCTATGAAAAGCATGCCCTGCAGCCGGGGGATCGTATCGAAGTCGTCCACGCGGTTGGGGGTGGCTAACGCCCCGCTTGCACAGGCGTTATAATCACGTTCTTACTCACACCAGGGCCTGGTTCAGGTCCTTTCTAAACTCAGTTCAGGAAGCAGTATGACAGCACGTAATGACACGCCGTTGGTCGTCGCCGGCCAGGAATTCCAGTCCCGCCTGTTGGTGGGTACCGGTAAATACAAGGACATGGATGAAACCCGTGAAGCTATTGAGGCCAGTGGCGCGGAAATCGTCACTGTTGCCGTGCGGCGCAGTAATCTTGGACAGAATCCCGACGAGCCTAATTTACTGGAGGTGCTCCCACCGAGTAAATACACGATTCTGCCCAACACCGCCGGCTGTTATACCGCCGAGGATGCAGTGCGGACCTGCCGTCTGGCGCGTGAACTCCTTGATGGGCACGATCTGGTTAAGCTCGAAGTGCTGGGGGATGAAAAGACCCTGTTTCCCGATATCACCGCCACCCTGGAAGCGGCCGAGTTGCTGATCAAGGACGGTTTCAAGGTGATGGTCTATACCAACGATGATCCGATTATCGCCAAACGCCTGGAGGACATGGGTTGTGTCGCGGTCATGCCGTTGGCGGCGCCAATTGGTTCCGGCCTGGGTATTCGCAATCCCTTTAACATCCTGACCATTATCGAAAATGCCAATGTGCCAATCCTGGTTGATGCCGGAGTGGGCACCGCTTCCGATGCCGCTATAGCGATGGAACTGGGATGTGACGGGGTGTTGATGAACACCGCCATTGCCGCTGCACAGAATCCGGTGTTGATGGCTTCGGCCATGAAAAAAGCCATCGAAGCCGGGCGGGAAGCCTTTCTTGCCGGCCGCATGCCGCGCAAGCGTTATGCCAGTGCGTCTTCACCTATCGACGGTACTTTTTTCTAAAATCGTCCTGCCTGAATTGAAAGCCTAACTTTGTTAGCTGGGGCTGGATAGTTGCGTCTGTCGCAAGTATAAGTATCTGGTCGAACACGATTTCAACTCGGGGAGGTGCGAGCAATGAACATAGTACATTTTGCCGGTGGTGATCAGGTCGAGCCGCTGGAGTCCATCGTGGGTTTGCCTGAAACCGGTTTTGTGTGGCTCGATTTTATTCGGGATGCGGACATCGATGCTAACTGGGCCGAACTCACTCAGCAACTCACCGGTTGCACTATCCATGAACGACATGTGGCCGATAGCCTGAATCAGGCGCACCCGTCGTTTTATGATACGACACAAGAGTATGACATGCTGATCATGCGCGGGGTGGCCAGTACCACCGATACGCATGAATTTATTACCCGCCCCACGACGTTGTTTGTGTTTGACCGCCTACTGGTCACCATTCGGGATCCCGAAAGTGCGTCAGTACCCGCGGTGCAACAACGCCTGCTCAAGAAGGCCGGCCGTATTCCGCAACGTCCTGTTGGCCTGATGCATTTGATTCTGGCCAAAATGGTGGATCGCTTTTTATTGCTGCGTGAACCCCTGATAGAGCAACTGGATAACTGGCGGCGTGACCTGCTGGACCCGAACAATCCGTTTGACGACTGGATGGCGGTGATGCAGCACAACAGTTATCTGCGCCGCCTGTCCATGTTATGCGACGAACAGCATGATGCCATTACGTCATGGCGGGAGCATACCGATGTGGAGTTCGATGATCATCTGGCGGTGCGCTATACCGATCTGGTCGAGCACATCGAGTGGGTCATGAAGTTTGCCAATGAGCAGAAGGGCGAAGTTGATGCGCTTATCCAGATGCATTTTTCCGCGGTGGCACATCGTACGAATGAAATCGTGCGCGTGTTGACAGTGATCTCCGCCATCTTTCTGCCCTTGACCCTGGTGGCGGGGATCTTTGGTATGAACTTCGAGTACATGCCGGAGCTAAAATTGCATAACGCCTATTTCATTGCCTTGGCTGGCATGGTGGGTTTGGCCGTGGTGATGTTGCTGTTATTCAGAAAGAAACGCTGGTTTTAGTCGGCAGCCTTTAATCTACCTTGGACTGTGGCGGCAGGGTTTTGACGTAAACGTCCCGCTGCGGGAACGGAATGGTGATACCGGCTTGCTTGAACAAGCGCCAGATGGCCAGATTCAGATCCGAGCGTACATTGGAAATACCATTTTGTGGATCACTGATCCAGATTCGTAATTCCAGATGGATCCCGTTGTCACCAAATTCCATGAGCCGTGCTGCCGGTGTCGGATCCTGCAAAACCCTGTTGCAGCCACTAGCAGCATCACTCAATAGTCCCAGCGCTTTTTCCGGATCATCCCCGTAACTGATCGAGACAGGAATCTTGAGACGGACATTGGGGTTACTGTAACTCCAGTTAATAACGTCAGTGGTTACGAGGTTTTCATTAGGGATCAGGGTCTCGACTCCATCCCGATCCATGACCACAATATAGCGGGCTCGCAGTTCCTGCACCCAACCGAACTTGTCTCCAATACTGATTACATCACCGGGTTTAATAGAACGATCAAACAACAGAATAAAACCACTGATAAAATTGCTGGTGATACGTTGTAGACCAAAGCCCAGGCCAACACCGAGTGCACCTCCAAATACGGTTAAGGCAGTTAGATTTATACCCACCGCGTCCAGTGCTACAAGTATTGCCAGGGCAATCAGAAAGAACTTCAGGAACTTGGCAAGGCCTACTTGCAGGCTGGCGTTAAGATGTTTTGATGCCCGTACCCGGCGCTCCACATAGTTTGATAGCCACATGGCGAGCGTGAACAGAACCGCGCTGAGGACAATAAAATTAAATACCGATAATACAGAAATACGCGCCGCCCCGACTTTGAAAGCGAAGCTGTCCATGGCTTTGGTAACAGCAGGGAGCCAGTCAAGCAGATACAGGGCGACCACAACCCAGATCAAGGTGCTGATGATATTTTCCCAGGCTTTTAATAGTGGTGTGACGGTAAAGCCCTTGCGTAGGAAGAAGACCACCAGCCGTATGCCGGCGAGGGATAATAATAGTGAAATTGCGATGTTTAGCAATTTCACGGGTTGTTCAAGCATTAGTAATACGCCTAGCGAAACCAGCACTAGCAGGGATGCGGTAAGCGGGAACAGAATGCGTCGAACTGTACTAAAGGTGAGTTTTTTCAAACCCGGTTGGGAAGGTTGCTGAGCACCCATTCCGAGAATTTTTCGTCCGAGATGACGGGACACCAGGCTCGCTACAATCAGGGAAACCAGTACAATACCAATCTGAAGCAGAATTGCAGACTGATTGATGGAGTTTAACCAGGTAAAAAACAGGTCTATGTTTTCATTCATGTTTTTTATTGATACCTGTTGTGCGCGCTATTATTCGTATTGGTCGGTTTCTTCATATTGAATGTTATAACGAATTATGAGTATAGATGCGAATAAAAAAATTACCCTGCGCCGCATACGCAGTTTTGTCAGACGCGAAGGCCGGTTGACCAAAGGTCAGCAACGGGCACTGGATGAACTGTTTCCCCAATACGGTATTAGCTTGCAACAGGGCGATATCGATTTCTATACCCTGTTTGGTCGCCAAGGCCCTCGTATCCTGGAAATCGGATTTGGGAATGGCATCTCACTCGCGGAGATGGCAGTTAACCATCCGGAAAATGATTATCTGGGTATTGAGGTGCACAGGCCCGGTGTCGGAAACTTGTTACTGCAAATTGAGAAGCAAGTAATTAACAATATTCGTGTCAGTAACGATGATGCAGTAGAGGTGCTTGAACAGCAAATTCCGGATGCATCACTCGATGCTGTGTATCTGTTTTTCCCCGATCCCTGGCATAAGAAAAAACACCATAAGCGACGTATCGTACAGCCTGACTTTACACAATTAATTTATCGCAAGTTAAAACCGGGCGGCATTTTTCATATGGCGACTGACTGGGAGAACTATGCTGAGCACATGATGGACGTGATGAGTGTGGCAGACGGATTTGAAAACATTGCGGGTAGCGGGCAATACATCGTACGCCCGGAATACAGGCCACTCACCAAATTTGAACAGCGTGGCCACCGGCTAGGACATGGTATGTGGGATATCATCTTCAAAAAAGTGGGTTGATACACTAGAGTTAAATCCATACATTTATTATTTGACTGAGCTGCTGTTATGCGAAAGCTGTTTATTATTTTTCTCGTGAGCTTGTGTTCATTTCTTCTGGGATGCGAAACCACAAATACAGATGAATGGTTAAAGGTCGGGCAGGACATATACGGCCAGGTGGCCGGTAAGCCGCTGACCCAGCAGGAGATTACCGCCGGCCTCAAGCAGGCGCTTGAAGTGGGCACCAATAACGTGGTTGAACAAATCGGCAGGCGTAACGGCTTTTATCGCGACTCATCGATCCATATACCTTTACCGGACAGCCTGGCAAAAGTACAACACACGCTGAAAAAAGTCGGCCTGTCTTCCTACCTCGATGAACTGGAACTGAGTCTTAACCGTGCTGCCGAACAGGCTGTTCCAAAAGCGAAGAAATTATTCTGGCAGGCAATCGAAGACATGTCATGGGAAGATGTGATGAAAATCTATAATGGCCCGAATGATGCGGCTACTCGCTATTTTAAGAAAAAGATGGCTCCGGCATTAACTCGGGAGATGTATCCCGTAGTGCAGAGAACTCTGGCAAGTGCAGGCGTTATAAAGGCATACGACAAGGTGATGAAGGAGTATTACGCCATTCCTTATGTGCCAAAGGTTAAGACCGATCTGAATGACTACGTTATACAACAGACTCTGGACGGAATGTTTTACTATCTGGCTAAAGAGGAAGCGGCTATTCGAAATGATCCGCTAAAACGCACTACGGAATTATTAAAGCGGGTGTTTGGTGAGAAATAGCCACAAAGTTAAATTATCATTTGGGTGGTAGGGAACTGGCGAAATTTATACACAACTCTACCCAAGCTCGTAAATTTGCACCAGATTCGATACCCGAGGGTGCGACGCAGATGAAACCTTTCATGGGTTTGCCGGTAAAATCCATTTCCCTGGCGTGTGGTTTTCCCAGTGCTTTCTTGTATTGCTCGGGACCTACTCGCGCCATTAAGGTGTAATCAACAACACCACAGCACATATTCCCGGATAGCATAAACGCCATGCCGCCGAACATCTTTTTTTCAATGACATCGCTACGGTCTGCGAAGATTTTACGAAGTCGTTGAGCTAATGTTTCATCATATGCCATAATATTATTATTTCTTTTGTATTGTGCAAATCAACTGTCTCATGAGACAAAAATTCTATGAGACTCTGGCTTTAACTAGAATATAAAGATAATAATAAATTTATCCTGTTTGCCATAATTCATGCTCACGAAATCCGTAACAATAAAGTGCTATATACTGAGGAATCATCAAGGCAATTATGATAATTAAGGAAACAAGAAACACTATAAGCCCTAATCTCATTACTTCTTCCCAATCACCATCTATGAAGATGAACCATAAATCCCAGAGCAGAATAAAAGGGAAGAAATATTGCCAGGTCTTCTTTGTTAAAAACCGTCTTGAGTAGGCGAAACCAAATAAGGCAAGTAGTACAAAAGCGTACAATACCAGGTCAAAATAGTCACTCGGGCCTGCGTCAGTTCCCTCGGGGTCAGCAATAACCCAGGCAGCATATAAACACTCAGTAATAAAGACAAACCAAAAATAAATTTTCCACCAGATAGAACGCTCAACAGGTGGTTCGGTTCTTTCCACATTTGCTGATGGTGTTTTATAAGGGTTCGAATCCATTACGTTTATTTGTAAACAGGGTTCATGTCAGCTTGATTAAGACGGTCTTATCCTGGCTAATACACTTGCTCATTCCATAACCAGGCTGCGCCACGCACACCGCTCGAGTCACCATGTAATGGTGGAACCAGCTTGGTGGTTACCTGATCAGAAAAGACATATTTGTCCCAGATTTTAGGAACATTGTTGTACAGGCGAGTGACGTTGGACATACCACCGCCAAGAACGATCACATCCGGGTCAATAATATTAATGACTGTCGCAAGGGCTCGTGCCATACGATCTTCATAACGTTGTAATGATACACTTGCGACCTCATTCCCTTGTCCAGCCAGGATAATAATGTCCCTGGCGGTATCGCCCGCACCGCCATGCATTTGATGATCGTTACGAAAGCCAGGGCCGGAGAGCCAGGTTTCAATACAGCCCAGTTTGCCGCAGTAGCATTCCTGTCCCGGATATTCATCCGGAGTGGGCCAGGGCAAGGGGTTATGGCCCCATTCACCCGCGATGGCATTGATACCGGTAATTTGCTTACCCCTGACAAAAATACCCCCGCCAGTGCCAGTGCCGATAATTACACCAAACACAGTGTCGGCGCCACAGGCAGCACCGTCGGTTGCTTCGGAGACGACAAAACAGTTAGCGTCATTTTCTATGCGAACCGGACGGGACAACACTTGCTCCAGATCGGTGTGTAACGGTTTGCCGATAAGCCAGGTGGAGTTGGCGTTTTTAACGAGATCGGTAGCAGGAGAGATTGCACCGGGTATCCCAATACCAACCGTACCTGTTTGCCGGGTTTCTGTTTCAAGCATCTGGACCAGTGTGGCAATGGCATCGACAGTTTCCTG
>JAHEIJ010000321.1 GCA_024639445.1 Gammaproteobacteria bacterium | reverse complement strand
ATCGCCGTCCTGAATATTGTCATCGATCATGGAATGGCCCTGCACCTTCAGCGCATAGGTGTTTTTGCGGACCATGTTGGCCGGGACCTTGATCCGTTCATGGTGCTCGACACGCTCGACAGGGTTGCCTGCCGTGATCGTACCGAGTAGAGGGATCTCGACCAGACTGGTGGCATCGATTTCGATTGATTCGATATCATTGATCCAGGTAGGATGCTGACGTTTTGAAATAAGAAGACTGACGTTGTTCATATTGGCACCTGTTTTTATTATTAGTGGTGGACTGCCATAAAGCGATAAACCTCAGCCTATCAAATTTGTCATTTTATGCAAGCATGCAAACGCTACAATAAAAGGTGACGAAGGGATTATTATTTGATCAATAGATCTAAATGATTAAATAATAATCCCTTCGTCCCCTTTTCACTGTGAATTGTTTAAGTCCCGCAAAATGTTTTATGCACTATCTCATCTGGCTGTGGCGGTTGCATATAGGCTTCCTTGTTCGGCTGAAAATCATAGGGCTGTTGCAGGACTTCATGTAATGCATGAAACACGGACAAATCACCATGGTCTTCTGCCGCCCTTATCGCCGCTTCAATTAAATGGTTCCTGGGTATATAAACAGGATTCACTCCACGCATCATGGCTTTTCTTTCGTCATCATCACTGGGTTCCTGTGCTAATCGATTGCGCCATTTATCAGACCACTGGGTGAACGATTCGGTATGATCGAATAAAGCCAGAATGGCAGCGTCGTTTGATGCATCCCTATCAAGCCGTGAAAGTAGATAAAACGTCATTGTGAAATCAACGTTGCTGCCGGCCATGATTGCAAGCAGCTCTTCAATCAGCGCCTTGTCTTCATCGAGCGCGGAATTGAGTCCCAGCTTGGCGCGCATTGCCGCTAACCAGTGTTCCTGGTAGGAGCTGATAAACTTTTCAAGGCGATCCCTGGCAATTTCGACAGCCGCAGCTTCATCCTCATCGATCAAATGCAACAAGCACTCGGCAAAGCGGGAAAGATTCCATAAGCCGATATTCGGCTGATTGTTATACGCATAACGTCCGTGATGATCAATGCTGCTATAGACCCGGTCATGCGCATAATGATCCATGAACGCACAGGGACCATAGTCGATGGTCTCGCCGGCAATCGACATGTTGTCCGTATTCATCACGCCGTGAATAAAGCCAAGTTGCATCCATTGCGCAATCAATGCCGCCTGCCCCTCGATGACGGCATCCAGCAATGCAAGGTACGGGTTTTCGGCTTGCTTTAGATGCGGATATTGATATTCGATGACATAGTCTGCCAGGCGCGCAAGACTCGTCCTGTCCCCCCTGGCAAGAAAGTACTCAAAGGTACCAATGCGAACAAAACTGGCAGCAACGCGCGTGATGATTCCCCCCGGCAACAAGCGCTCCCTTGCAACGTCCTCCCCCGTTGTTACAGCGGCCAATGCCCGTGTTGTTGGCACACCCATCCTGGCCATGGCTTCACTCACCAGGTATTCACGCAGCACCGGTCCGAGCGCAGCACGGCCATCACCGTTGCGGGAAAAAGCGGTCTGCCCCGTTCCCTTCATATGAATATCAAAAGAGCGTCCGCCCGGGCTCACTACCTGGCCAAGCAGTATCGCGCGGCCGTCGCCAAGGAGGGGGCTGAAATGCCCAAACTGATGCCCGGAATAAGCCATCGCCAGCGGCTCTGCACCCTCTGGCACATGGTTGCCGGCAAATACCGCTGCGCCTGCTGTTGAACTTAAAGCCGATTCAGACAGCCCCAGTTCATCACTCAGAACCTGGTTAAAAATAATCAGTTCAGGATTCTGCACAGGTATGGGTTTGATCGACTGGTAATAATCCCGACCAAGATCGTAGTAACTGTTTTTAAAGGGATGTGCTTTCAACTAAAAAGGATCGTGACGTTGAGTGGTGATAACTAATATGAAGTAGTCATATTATGGCCGTAGCTATCGCACTGACCAACCCACTATAAGTGGGGAATACATGAGAAATGGTGTCTGCTCCTGGTGCCCCGGTTTTTGGAAGCCGTTGTCTATCCACTATTTATTTATCTTTTATGGAATTTCCAGCCAACTCAACGGCAACGTCAACCAGGCCACGGGTAACCCGCGCCAGGCTCTTGTAATCAAGCTTGTCCGGCGTATCCGTTTCCCTGTGGTAGTGCTGGTAACGAAAAAACGCCGTGTCTGTAATCATGATAGCCGGGTAGCCGGCCTGCCAGAAGGACGCGTGGTCAGACCAGCCTACTCCCCTGATCCAGTCCGGGGCGGCGACACCTTCCGAGGGGAACGCGGTCGATGCACGGAATGCGCCAAGGCTCTGCCGCACCAGGTTCCAGGACGACAGATTGCCAACGAAGCCGATGAAATTGCCGGTATCTGGATAAATGTAACTGAACGGAAAGGGATAGTTCTGGCTGGCGGCTTGATCGGTGTAAAAGCCGATCGTCTCCAGCGAAATCATGGCCTTGATCTGTTCGTTGCGCTGACGCGAGCGCTCAGCATACACCCGGCTTCCCATCTGTTCACCGTTGGAGAATGGCTGTTCTTCATTGACAAAGGCCACCAGGCGCAGCGTGCGCGCATGGGTTTTGCCGGCCAGCAAGCGTGCGATCTCCAGCAAGGCGGCGACACCTGAAGCGTTGTCGTTGGCGCCCGGCCCATCGGGAACCGAATCATAATGCGCGCCGACAACTGCAATCTCCCGTGCTGCAGTTGCGCCCGGCAACTCGACCTCGATGTTCTGCACTGTCTGGCCCTGACTTTCAAAGGACTGAATTTGGACCTGGTAGCCCAGGCCTTCCAGGGTATTG
>JAHEIJ010000320.1 GCA_024639445.1 Gammaproteobacteria bacterium | reverse complement strand
TAGGGCAGTTCAAACACCCCGTCCAGTTCTTTGGTGGTGAGTGGGATAGGCGGCGGGTTCAGCCACAAGTCTTTTTTGCCATGACGCTGCAGTAAGGCGCGGGCATTACCGGGATTGGTTTCCAGGTGTAACACGCGCGAAGCATGGGCATAGAGTACCGGGTCATCCCGTACCTGTTCATAACTGGGCAGGCGTATCACACTGCGGTCGCGATCGACCTTTATGTGTTTACGAAAACGCACGACCTTGGTATTTGAATCGGACTCTTCTGTAGTTGTTGTTGGTGGTGTCGGAGCCATGGCATAGGGATCGGGATGATCATCGACAGGACCGGGTTCGTCCACATGGGTTGAATCAAGTTCGGTCCAGCCTTGCGGCAGGGCATCACGCATGAACGCGGTGCCGCGAATATCGGTCATCTCGGCCAGTGATTCCCCGGTGGCCAGGCGATGGGCGATTTCGACAATTTGCCGCTCGGCATTGCCATACACCAGCATATCGGCCTTGCTGTCGAGCAGCACCGAACGGCGGACTTTCTCTGACCAGTAGTCGAAGTGGGCGATGCGGCGCAGTGACGCTTCAATCCCGCCAATGATGACAGGCACGTCCTTGAAGGCTTCCCGTACCCGCTGACTGTAAACGGTGACCGCGCGATCAGGACGTTTGCCGCCTTCATCATCGGGGGTGTAGGCATCGTTGGAACGAATGCGCCGATCGGCGGTGTAACGGTTGACCATGGAATCCATGTTACCGCCGCTAATGCCAAAGAACAGGTTGGGTTTGCCCAGCTTCATGAAATCATTCGTGCTGGTCCAGTCGGGTTGGGCAATGATGCCGACCCGAAAACCCTGCGCTTCAAGCATGCGACCAATGACCGCCATGCCGAAACTGGGGTGATCCACATAGGCGTCACCCGCGACAATAATAATGTCACAGGAATCCCAGCCCAGCAGATCCATCTCCGCACGCGACATGGGTAACTGGGGAACCGGCGTCAGACGCTTGGCCCAGTACTTGCGATAGGAAAAAATGTCAGCTGCGTTTTGCATAAGGTTTGACTAACGATGGAACAGGAGAGCCGAGGGAAGGCGATACTATAACATATTGGTCGGGATTCGCGGACAATCAAGCCGGCAGGGCGGATATTTTGTCGCCTGGCATTACGCTTACATATATATAGTATAAAGCGCGCCTATATTAATAGCGTACGGCCGGGGTTTCTATCTTCAGGCCGTTGCCACGGCCATGCAGGTAAACCTCAAGGTTAATCCATTCCTCTGCGCCGAAATCAAACGGGGTGGCCCGGAAGGAAACGAAACATTCTCGCAGTCGTCGCTGCAGGCTGGTAATCCGACCCGTCCCAAGACGGTAGATCGGAAAGCCGTTGCTCTGTCCTTGCGACAACACCTGGCCGCGTGATTTCTTACCGGCGTAATAATCATGACAATGTTTGCAGGCCACATCGAGCTGGCCGACGCGGGTGTTATACAGTTCCTTGCCGGCTTCATAATAAGGTTTTAATGGACCGTTGATATCCACGTTAACAGTTTCCCCCTTTGCCTGATGACGCACAAAGGTTTCCAGGGCAACGGCATCGACAGAATCGTCAATGAGCGGCGCATTTTCTAACTGATCCTCCCAGCAAAGGTTGGTTTGCTTCTGCAGGGTAAAGGGTTCGTCGAATTCCCGGTTAAACACCGGGTACTGGGCGATCTTTTTGGGATTGAGTTTTTCGCCATCCTCGCCATGACAGGTTGCACAGGTCTTGCCACTGTCGCCGGGGGTATTGAATAGTTTCTGGCCGCGTTCAACGGCGACCATGCCGGGATTGGCGAATTCATCATCCTGCATTTCGCGCGTACTTTCCGTCAGGAACTCATAGCCGGAACGCGGCGGCTGGGCATACGCGGCTGACCCTATCCAGTAGGTAATGAGAATTGTGCAGATGAGTTTTATAAAAGGATTAATCATGCCTGTGTGGTTCATTTCAGGGTCAGCAGGTAGGCGACCACGTCTTCGACTTCCTGCGCGGTGAGAAAGGTCTTGCCCTCGTAGTCTTCCGCCACCAGGGTGAAATGTTTGGGATGGCGGTAATAGCCGGGCATGACGGTTTCCGGATTGATTTGTTTTTCATCCACCACCCGCAGGCGCAGCTCACCTTCGGTGAGACGTGAGGCGACTCCAATTAAAGAAGGCCCGATGTTGCCGTGAAAGGGTTCTTCCGGGATCGGCATGGCGTGACAGTTCAGGCAGCTACCTTTATCAGGTGCGATGCTGATTTGTCTGCCGCGCTCGGCATTACCTTTTAATCCTCCCAGGGGTTTTTTGATCTTAAAGTTTTCCATTTGCCATGTGTAGTAGGGATCAGCCTGTACGGTTGTGATGAACGAACCCACTGCGAACACGGCAGCTATGAAAGCCAGTTTCGATATCGTTTGTATGCTGCGAGAGGCGCTCATGGTTAGAAACTTCAAGGCTAAATAGCGTAAGGATATCAATGAATTAATTATGAGTCGGATTCGAGCTGTGTGGTTTGATTTGGATCAGGTATGGCATGAGTGGATTGCAACGGTTCAGGCAACGAAGTCGAATTGAGTCTGTAATAGTTTTAGGGTGGTTGTGTTAACCGTTACCCTGTCCAGTTCTTCGGGCTTGAACCAGGCAGCGGCACCGGCGTCGTCTGCCGCCTGAATTTCGCCATCAATATACTCTGCCTGTAAATCGATAATTGCGTAATGCCAACGAACCTGATCTAAAGCATCGTTTTCAATCAGATCAAACGCGTAGACCGGTTCGCCTGCCTTGATGTGAATCCCGGTTTCTTCGAGGATTTCCCGCTCGGCCGCGTGTTGCAGGGTC
>JAHEIJ010000074.1 GCA_024639445.1 Gammaproteobacteria bacterium | reverse complement strand
CCCGCTCCATGGCTTCGTCCGAGAGGTTATTTTTATTATCAAGGCCGGCGGCCAGGCGTACCATTTCCCGTTCCCGATCGATGATCTGCAGTGTGCCCTCCATCAAGCGGGCAATGATCAGATGAAAACTGTTGGAGCCCAGATCCACCGCAGCCACGGTTTCAGGTGTATTGGTTTCGGTCAGCGGCCGACTGAAGAGACTTCGGAAAATGGGATTTCCCTCTTGGTTGGGGCTAATACAATAAGGATGATTATTATCCCGGTGGAACTGCCAGGGGGCAAATGGTCTTGATCAAGTTTGGCGTGATATTTTAAAAAACCATGCGAATTTACCACTGCAATCCTTGCTGCTTTTACAATGAGTAATGTGATATGGGCGTCTGGACGACAGATATATCAGAAAATGCTGGTATTTCCCGCGCAACATGCCTATAGTCGCCCCTCCTCGATGAGGATGAAGACGTTTCTGACCTTTCCCCGTGCTGTTTCATCACTGGCTTCCTGGTTAGCAACGGGCGGCAAATCGCCGCCAATGAGTGAACCAGGTATTGTGATGGCCTCCCAGCAGGCATCTCTGCTACGTTCGTATTGTTATACTTTTCTATGTCGTTTGCTGTAAGAAGCAGGCGCGGGAGTACTTTGTGTCTTTTAAAGAACTGAATCTGAATGCCCAATTACTAAAGGCGATTGACGCCACCGGTTTTAGCGAGCCGACCGAAATTCAACGTAAGGCCATACCCGAGGTATTGGCTGGCCGGGACTTGATGGCTTCGGCCCAGACCGGTACCGGCAAAACCGCCGCGTTTGTTCTGCCGGCGCTGGAACGGTTGCTGACCCCATCAAACGTTCACGGTAAAGGCCCTCGTGTGCTGGTGCTGACACCGACGCGCGAACTGGCGATGCAGGTGAACGATAATATTCGCACCTTCAGTCGCTTTGCCCGTTTCAATACCGGCACCGTGGTGGGTGGCATGGCCTATCCGCCGCAGATCCGTATGCTGAACAAGCCACTGGATCTGCTGGTCGCGACTCCGGGTCGTTTAATGGACCACATGGAACAGGGTCGCATCGATTTTTCCCGCCTGGAGATCCTGGTGCTGGATGAAGCGGATCGCATGCTGGACATGGGTTTTGTGGATGCGGTGAATCTCATTGCCAGGGCTACCCCCAGCAATCGCCAGACACTGCTGTTTTCCGCCACTTTTGAAGGCAAGGTCATGACGATTGCCAAACAGTTATTGCGAGATCCGGCGCGAGTTCAGCTGGCCGCCAACCATGACCGGCATGCCTCCATCGAACAGCGGTTGCATCACGCCGATGATCACGGTCACAAGCATGATCTGTTGTCCCATTATCTGAGCAGCACGGAACTCAGCCAGGCGGTGATCTTTACCGCCACCAAGCGCGGCGCGGACAAGTTGGCCAGGCGCCTGGCGGACCAGGGTCATACCAGTGCCGCGCTGCATGGTGACATGGGCCAGGGGGCCCGCAAGCGCACCGTCGAGCAAATGCGCAAGGGTAAGTTCCGCCTGTTGGTCGCGACCGACGTGGCATCGCGTGGGCTGGATATCAAAGGCATCAGCCATGTGATCAATTACGATTTGCCCATGGTGGCTGAAGACTATATTCACCGAATCGGCCGTACCGGTCGGGGCGGCGCCACCGGCACAGCCATTTCCCTGGTTGGGCCGGATGACTGGGGTAAACTGCACGGGATCGAACGGCTCACCGGGCGCAAACTTGAGCGCGAAGTGATTGCCGGTCTGGAACCGACCAAGCGCGAACCCAAAGCGGGCCGCAAGCCGAGTGGTAACGGCGGTAAGCGTAAACGTTTCTCCAATGACAAGCCCTGGGCAGGCAAACCGCGTCGTAGCAATGGTGGCCGGGGTAATGCTCCGGCAAAAGGTCGTCGCCAGAACCGCGCCGCTTGAGGGTAACCGGATAGGGGGCGCATTAGCGTCCCCACCCATTTAGTCCTGGGGATCCAGGGCCACACGGACGCGAACAAACTTGCCCGGTTGTTGCGCCATTTCGCGGGTAAAGGTGCGGCCGCGATAGCGGTAAGTGACTCGATACCCCGCCAGGCGTTCTTCCTCATAATATTTATTGGTCGTACGACAGGTTCGTTCCTGGGTGACATAGGGTTCGGCTTCCTGTCTGCGGGCCACATCTCGGCCGATGGCACCACCGATAATGGTACCGGCCACGGTGGCGATGCCCCGGTCCCGGTGGCCCTTACCAATCTGGTTAGCGAGAATTCCCCCTATGAGACCGCCGGCGACCATTCCGCCATTGGGGTTACTGCGCCGACCCCGATATTCCACCTCGTCGGTCCAGCATTCGCGGCTGCTCACCGGTACCTGGACCACTTCCATTATGGGCTGGACGTTGACAACTTTGGCCTTGTCAAAAAACACATTGCCGTCGTCGTAGTAGTCATCCTGGCCATGGCGGGCATACAGGGGGGCCGAGGCGAGACTCAGGATGAGGGCTGAAGTAGTCAATATCGGTGTTTTCATTGTTATTTCTCCGGTTATTCAGTCTATGTGATCATTCTAGTCAGACTTGCCTGAACCCAGGCTGAACGGCAGCAAGCAGCGTGAACTAACATCGCCTGGCAGCCAGCAGGCTCCCCGCCGGCTGCCGGATCGTTTTGCTACTCATCTCAATCCCAGTAATCGATACGAAAATGGATGTTGCTATCGTTATAGCCACCCGAGGGGTAACGGTCATAGCGGTTATGCTTTCGTTGCATGCGGCGGTAATGTTTTTTCAGTGCATGCCTGTCCATATAATAACCAGGGTGATTGCGCCAGGGACGGTAATGATAGCCATAGCCATGACGGTGTTGATAACGACGGTACCAGCGTGGAACCGGCTGATGCCGGTGATGGCGATAATCCCGGCGTTGATGCCGGTTTTGATGGCGCTCACGATCATGCTGCGCGAATCTTGGCGGGGCACCCCGATCGTCAGCATGTCGATCACGCGCGGCAGCGGTCTGTGGCACCATAAAGCCAATCGTGGTAACCGCAGCCAGCAGTAAGGCTGGGAGTTGGATCTTCTTGTTCATGACGTGCCTCCTTTACGGGTTTTTGGGCAAGATTGCCCTAAGCACGTCAAAATTATTGCCCAGGTACCCTGAACGGCTGCTGAATGGTAAAACGCTTTTTGTAGCACTGTGCGGAGTGTCCTGAGTCTATACTTGATTGATTTGAATCAAGCTGAACACAGGATAAAAAATTTGACTGCTACGCAAGCGATCATTCGGCGTTGGTTGGGGCGCATGGTGAATATCGAGCCAGGGGAAGGCCGGGCATTGTTCTGGTCATTCAGTTATTTTTTTGCGTTGCTTTGCAGTTATTACATCGTGCGGCCGTTACGGGACGAAATGGGCATTGCAGGCGGCGTGGAAAATCTGCAATGGTTGTTTACCGGTACCTTTGTCGTGATGCTGGCCGCTGTACCAGTCTTTGGCTGGCTAACTTCCCGTTACCGGCGCAGCCAGTTTCTACCGGCTATCTATATATTTTTCATCCTCAACCTGCTTGGTTTTTATAGCTTGTTTCAGTCCGATGTTGCGCATATTTACGTAGCACGCGCGTTTTTTATCTGGACTAGTGTCTTTAATCTCTTCGTGGTGTCCGTGTTCTGGAGTTTCATGACCGACCTGTATCACGATGCGCAGGCAAAGCGTTTGTTTGGTTTTATTGCGGCCGGGGGTACCGCCGGCGCAATTACCGGGCCGACATTAACCACGGCATTGGCGATTCCGCTTGGTCCCACTAACATGTTACTGGTATCGGCGTTATTTCTTGTCTGGGCAGTACTATCGATCCAGCGTCTGATTAACTGGAATGTGTCTGCCAAACTGTCAGACGAAAACAGTCGGGAAGATAATGCCGCAGATGCAACAAGTAAACCGCTGGGTGGGGGTGTGTTCGCCGGGATCAGACTCGTTGTCAGTTCACCTTACCTTTCAGGTATCGCGATACTGATGATCCTGTATACCACCCTATCGACTTTTTTATATTTTCAACAGGCACAAATTATTCGCGACAGTTTTGCCAGTAGCGCAGAACGCACCACCGTGTTTGCCGCCATCGATCTGGCTGTGAACGGTTTGACGATAATTATTCAGCTATTTTTAACCAGTCGCCTGGTCAAAAGCATAGGACTGGCCTGGACGCTGGCGTTGGTGCCGTTGATTTTGTGTGCGGGCTTTTTAACGCTGTCATTTGCGCCGGTGTTGGCGGTATTGGTGGTGGTGCAGGTAATACGACGTGCCGGTAACTACGCCATTATGCGACCGGCACGGGAAATGCTATATGTCGTTTTAGACAGAGAATCCAAATATAAAGCCAAGAATTTCAATGACACGGTGGTGTACCGCGGTGGTGATGCCGTCGCAGCGTGGATATATGCAGGTTTACGTGGTCTGGGTCTGGGTCTGTCTCATATGGCACTCATTGCTGTGCCACTGGCAGCGATCTGGGCCTTTTTGGCCTATCGTTTGGGTAAACAACAGGTGCAACTGGCAGCACAGTCTAAAGTGACAAAGTCAGAATAATGTTCAAATACAGGAGGCCAGCATGAACAAGTTAAAAATTCGAATGGAGCGTCGACGATTCCTGCAGCTGTCTGCCGGACTGACGGCGGCAGCTTTGAGTTGGCCTGCATGTTTGTCTGCTAAAGAACTGGCACCGATCAAAAAGGCGATACCGAAAACAGGCGAACAGCTACCGGTTGTTGGAATGGGAACCTCTCGCACATTTGATATCGGCAGTGACCCAAAAATGCGTAAACAATTAGCAGACGTCCTGCAAATATTTTTTGACCAGGGTGGTGCGTTGATTGACTCTTCACCCATGTATGGTAATGCGGAACAGGTAACCGGTGATCTATTGAAGACCATCAAGAACAAACAAAACCTGTTTGCCGCCACCAAGGTCTGGACCTGGGGTAAAGATGAAGGTATTACCCAGATGCAGCGTTCCAGTCAACGCATGGGCGTCAAGGTGTTTGATTTGATGCAGATACATAACCTGCGTGACTGGCAAGTCCAGTTGGAAACACTTAAAGCCTGGAAGGCGGAAGGCAAGGTGCGGTATATCGGCATTACGACTTCACACGGGCGCTTTCACGATGAACTGGAGGTGATCCTGGAAAATGAGCCATTTGACTTTGTGCAGCTCAGTTACAACATAATGAATCGAACCGTTGAGGAACGTTTACTACCCATTGCCAAAGAACGGGGTATAGCCACGTTAATCAATCGACCTTTTGCGCGGGGTGATTTGTTTGGTGTGGTGAAAGGGCAGGCCTTGCCTGCCTGGGCGAGGGACATCGATGTAAAATCCTGGGGGCAGTTCTTTTTAAAATTTGCAGTGTCACATCCCGCAGTGACTTGTGCCATACCGGCTACTTCCAAGCCGCATCATATGCTGGATAATATGGGCGCAGGATGGGGGCGTTTGCCGGATGCGGCAATGCGCCAGCGCATGATCCGTTATCTTGAATCTCTGGCCTGAGAAATTAGTTAACTCAATTACGTCTGTAAGCCATGCGGGACGGAAGGCGTCGTTCCAATCCGTTCATACTCTGCTATCACCTGGGCACCCAACAGTAAAATGATGGCCGCCGCCTCAAGGCTGAGAAGAATAATTATCGGTGTCGCAAACGTGCCGTAAACCACATTGACCAGTGACAGGGTCGAAAAATACCACACCAGAATTTGGCGAGTTATTTCCCACAGCACTGCTGCGGTGATACCGCCAATCAGGGCATGCCGCAGGGCGAGGCGGCCTACAGGCATGACCAGATAAAGGGAAGTCAGTAACAAAACCTCACCGACAATACCAAACAAATATACCAAAAAGGCCTCGACTCCCCCGAGTGACCAGCTGTGTCCCATAATCATGAGCACTCCACTTTCCAGCGAATGCAAACTGCCACTGACCGCGCTGACGAGAAGCAAGCCGGCGGCAGTAAACAGGATATAACTGTATGGAATGACCGCCGAAATGAGAAAATGCCGACGCTTGATCGCCACCCGGTGAAAGAAAATCACTGACATGGCATTTTCCAGCATGGTAAAGGCAAAAGAACTGAAAAACAGCAGGATCAGAAAGCCGATTACGCCGATCACCTTCCAGTGTTGTAAAAACTGGCTGATTTGATCGCTAAGGATATCAGCCTGATTCGGCACCACCAGCGTCAGGTAGGTCCGCAGGGTGTCTACCAATTCGGCAGATTCCTGGAATTGTGACAGGACCACCAGGATAAGGGCGAACATTGGCACGATAGACAGCAAGGTATAGTAGGCCACGGCACCGGCTAATAAAAAGCCCTGGTTGGCACGAAAGCCCGCAATCACCTGTTTGACGAACTGCCAGGGATGATCAAGAACAAAACGCGCATTGGGTGAGAGGTCCATAACCCTGACAATAATGCAGGCATGGGCTAAATACCATAGCCGGGTGAGCATGGTATAAACCGGAATGGCCGGGTAAACTGGGCAAAATCAATTTAAATCAATTGTGTTACAAGAATAAAAAATGGTTTCCGTTACTCTCTGGATTGTGTTGGCATTTGCGCTGGGTTTAATTGCGCGGCATATCGGTTTACCACCGCTGGTGGGTTACCTGCTGGCGGGCTTTGGATTAAGCATCTATGGCTTTCAGTCTGATCCAATCCTTGATCATGTTGCGCATGCCGGGGTGTTGTTGCTGTTATTCAGTGTGGGCCTGAAGCTGCGCTTGTCCAGCCTGATACGAGCCGAGGTGCTGGCAGGCTCAGTGTTACATATGGCCCTGATCGGTCTTTTCATGACGGTACTGTTTTACTATGCAGTCGGCCTGTCTATTGAGACGGCATTTATGCTGGCCGTTGCACTGTCATTTTCCAGTACGGTCGTTGCGGCCAAGATCCTGGAAGACAAGAAAGAGCTGCGTGCTTTTCATGGCCGTACCGCGATTGGCATTTTGATTGTGCAGGACCTGATTGCGGTCGCCTTTCTCAGTATTGCGGGCGGGCAGGCACCCTCTATCTGGGCGTTGGCACTGCTGTTGATTCCGTTGCTGCGTCCGCTAATTTACCGCTTACTGGAATTAAGCGGTCATGATGAATTGCTTGTGCTGTATGGTCTGATCCTGGCGCTGGTAGTGGGGGGAGCGAGTTTCGAGCATGTCGGGTTAAGTTCAGAGTTGGGTGCATTATTGCTAGGCGTGCTCCTGTCTGAACACAAACGTGCGTCAGAAATGTCCAATGCGCTCTGGAGCCTGAAAGAAGTCTTCCTTGTCGGGTTCTTTTTGCAGATTGGTCTGTCGGGGCACCCCACCCTGGAAATCCTGGGTTATGCGCTTTTGCTTTGTTTATTATTACCGCTGAAAGCGCTGTTGTTCTTTTTTATTCTCATGCGTTTCAAACTTCGGGCCCGTACCTCATTTCTTACCGGCCTGAGCCTGGCCACCTTCAGTGAGTTCGGCCTTATCGTGGCGTATCTCGGGCTGAAAAAGGAATGGCTTGAGCCACAAATGATGGTGATGTTGGCGGTCACTGTTGCCATTTCTTTTGCGATTGCCGCACCTCTGAATCGTTATGCCCATGACCTCTATGCGTGGCTGGAAAATCGTCTGCAGCCGTTTGAATCTGAGCAACGCCATCCAGATGACGAACCACTGCATCTGGGCAATTCACATTTATTGATCATGGGAATGGGCCGTGTCGGCACAGGTGCCTATGATTTTCTGAGTCAACGCAAGCAGCGCGTTATTGGCCTGGATTCTGATACGGGCAAGGTCGAGCTGCATCGTGAGGCCGGACGTCGGGTCTTGTATGCAGACGCGGAAGATCCCGGTTTATGGCAGAACCTGGATCTGAGTGGAATTCATGCGGTGTTGCTTGCCATGCCGGATGTGGAGGCAAATACCATTGCGGCCAGGCAATTACGCCGCTCGGGTTACGCGGGATTTGTCAGTGCGACTGCCATGTTTAACGAGGACCTGGAAGAAATTAAAAATGCCGGTGCCGATGCCGCCTATAATTTTTATGATGAAGTCGGAGTTGGCTTTGCGGAACACGTGTGGGAAAAACTCTATCCAGATAAAGCCTCAGTAGGCCTTATTGATAAGCAATAATATACGGACGGTGACCACGGTATGGTCGCGCCCTTGGAAAAACTTCCGCCGGGTTCAGGTGTTGGCGCCGATAACTTTGAGAAAGGCATCAGCCAGTTCACCCCGGCCCGCTCTGTCAATCAGTTGTTCCGCGGTTTGCGAGATTTCCGACAAAGGCCCGGTAAAAAACACCATGCCAAGTTCCAGGGTGGCAGGTAAATCAGCGACTGTGTTTTTTGTATTGGGGTGTTCGGGCGGCAGAAATACCATCTGGATTTCATCGACTTCATCCGGGATCATTTCACAGCCACCCCCAGGCGCCACAAAGGCGAAAAGTTCATCAGGGCTGTGGATAGGAACGCTTTCTTCCTTGAACTCAATGTCGCCGTTTTTGGCGCTGAACTCAACAGTAAGAATTGGTCTCATGTTTCCCCCTGTTAATCATCAACCGTCAATTTTCGAGGTTATATCATCTGAAATCAAAAAGATTAATCGACCTGCAGCTGCATGGGATCAATTTCTTTGTAAATAAGGCCCCAGGGTGGCTTGCGGGAGAAGGTAATTATCCGGGTTCCGCGTTGATACATGAAGTGATAAGTCAGGCAAAGATGAACTTCATCAGTGGTGTTAAGAAATTTTATAAGTTTACTTAAACCTTCCATATCAGTGGGCGACGAAAAGCTGTAATGAAACTTGCCGATACAGACACAGTCTGGCCTGATTGTTAAGACCGGAGATTTACGTTTTTTTCCAAGTACTTCGCGATACAGCTTTTTATTCAGGTCTTGCGGTAAGATCAGGCCAATTTGCTCCTCGGTGAATAACCAACCAATTGAGTCATCATCAGCAAACAGACCTTCATGCTCGCCAAAGGCCTGGCACCAGTCCTTAATATAGGCGGCATAACGCCGGATTTGATGCGCGCGGGGCATAACATTAAGCATACTCGAGAAGAGTATGGGAGTGAATATACAGGAGTCCTGGATCTAACCAGTCGTGTCAGGTTTTTGGACTTAGCGCGGGATTTTCGAACTGAATGCCACTCCAGCCATGGTGCATAAAGGTACGTAAATTCAGATGGTCCGTAGCGTGCGGATGTTGCAGCACATCATGCCGATAGTATTGTCCAAAA
>JAHEIJ010000073.1 GCA_024639445.1 Gammaproteobacteria bacterium | reverse complement strand
ACCCAGGTCAACAAAGGCACCGTAGTCGGTGAGATTCTTGACCACACCCTTGACCATTGCACCTTCCTGCATATTTTCCAGAATGGCTTCGCGCTCTGAACCACCTTCTTCTTCCACCACGGCGCGACGGGATACCACAACGTTGTTACGACGCTGATCCAGCTTGATGACCTTGAAATCCAGTTCCTTGCCTTCCAGGTAAGAAGTATCGCGAACCGGGCGGATATCCACCAGCGAACCGGGCAGGAACGCACGAATATCGCCTAATTCAACGGTAAAGCCGCCTTTCACCTTGTCAGTAATCGTGCCCTGGACAGTTTCGCCTGCTTCGTGAGCGGCTTCGAGTTTCTTCCAGGTTTCTGCCCGCTTGGCTTTTTCACGTGACAGACGGGTTTCACCAAAACCGTCTTCAACAGTATCGAGTGCAACTTCAACGGCATCGCCCACATGGACGCTAATTTCACCGCTGTCGTCAAAAAATTGGGAAATGGGGATAACCCCTTCGGACTTAAGACCGGCATTAACAGTAACAAAATCGCTATCCACTTTAACAATGGTACCGGTAATAATGGCGCCAGGACGCATCTGGGTCTTGGCAAGACTTTCTTCAAATAACTCTGCAAAGCTTTCGCTCATTGTGATAATCGCCTTGGCCTGAGTAGGCCTGATGTTGGTTGCGGTAAAACCGCGGTTAGTTAAAAAAATGGCCAACCATCTGAAAGGCAGATACCTGACCCCTGACTCACTGGCGAAGTTACTTGAAACGTTCCCGGCACAGCTGCATCACCCTGTCACACACCTCTTCAATCGTGGAACTTGTCGTGTCCAGCACCACCGCATCAGCGGCAGGCTTAAGAGGTGACACGGTGCGCTGTGCATCGCGGGCATCGCGCTCGGCTATCTCCGTCAGAAGGTCGGGGAGATTAGCACTGATTCCCTTGTCTTTCAACTGTTTATAGCGTCTTTGGGCCCGCTCGTCTACGCTCGCGGTGAGGAATATTTTGACGCCCGCCTGGGGGAAAACCACGGTACCCATGTCTCGTCCATCGGCCACCAGACCCGGTTTCTGGAGGAAATCCCGCTGCCGTTGCAACAGCGCCTCGCGCACCGCCCCCAGAGCGGCTACCTTGGAAGCCCCATTACCACAGGCCTCGGTACGGATTGCATCGCCCACCACCTCGTCTTCGAGCAGAATTCCGGGGGGTGAGCCATCCGACTGTATCTCAAAACACACATCCAGGTTTGCGGCATACTCAGCCAGGGCCGTTTCATTTGCAAGGTCGATAGCATGTCGTGTGGCACCCAGCGCGACCAGGCGGTACAGCGCACCGCTGTCGAGCAGATGCCAGCCCAGCTCCCTGGCGACCAGCGCAGAGACAGTGCCCTTTCCCGATCCGCTCGGTCCGTCAATTGTCAGCACCGGGATATCAGCGGTCATGGATCACGCCTCATTGAGCGTCAGGCCCGCCTGCCCTGCCAGACTGACAAAACCGGGAAATGACGTCTTCACATTGGCACAATTCTCGATCTCGATCGTCCCCTGGGCCCGTAACGCGGCCATCGCGAAGGCCATTGCAATGCGATGGTCACCCTGGCTGTGGACCGTGCCACTGCCGAGAGTCCCCCCCTGGAGCACCATGCCATCTTCGGTGGGCCGCGCATCGATTCCCAGAGTCTGCAGACCATCGGCCATCACCTGGATACGGTCACTTTCCTTGACCCGCAGTTCCCGCGCCCCGGTGAGTAGCGTTTCCCCTTCAGCACAAGCGGCTGCCACGAACAGGGCGGGAAACTCGTCAATCGCCAATGGGACCTGGTCTTCCGGAATACGTATCCCGTGCAATTCAGCACCCTGGACGCGAATATCCGCCACGGGTTCGCCACCCACATTGCGCTCATTGCTGAGCTCAATCATTGCGCCCATCTGGCGCAGGATATTGATCACCCCAATGCGGGTGGGATTAATACCCACATGTTCCAGCCACAGATCTGAGCCCACTGCAATACTGGCACCAACAAGGAAAAATGCCGAAGAGGAAATATCAGCTGGTACATCAATCCGCGTGGCCGTAAGTTTACCGCCGCTGGCGACACAAACTTTGTTGCCGGTGCGTTCCACCGGGTAACCAAATCCTTGCAGCATGCGTTCCGTATGATCGCGAGTCGGCGCCGGTTCCGTCACACAGGTTCTTCCGTCCGCATACAGGCCGGCCAGCAACAAGCAGGACTTAACCTGGGCACTGGCGACCGGCATTTCATAGTCAATTCCCTTCAAGCTGGAGTTACCCTGAATTCGCAAGGGTGGTGTGCCTGCGTCAGTGGTTTCGACCCTCGCCCCCATGGAAGCCAGTGGCTTGGTCACGCGACGCATAGGCCGGCTATTGAGCGAAGTATCGCCTGTCAGAGTTGAATCAAAATCCTGTGCCGCCAACAAGCCGCTCAGCAGACGAATAGACGTGCCCGAGTTACCCACATAAAGATCCTGCGCGGGTTGCTTGAGACCGTGCAAACCAACCCCATGAATGCGTACCCGTCCCTCATGAGGGCCTTCAATCGTCACTCCCATGCTACGAAAGGCTTCCAGGGTGGCGAGATTATCTTCACCTTCTAGAAAGCCGGACACTTCGGTCACACCCTCGGCGAGTGAACCAAGCATGATGCTGCGATGTGAGATGGATTTATCACCGGGAACGCGAATACGTCCCGTTAAGTTGCCGCCGGGGGCAACAATAAATTTGGAGGATGAAGAGGTCATGATTATTTTACTATTACGATTCAAAACGGATTAATTAGCTGTACTCCCTGCCATAATCCGTACTGTTAAGATTGCCAATCTCCAGGTTCCAAGACCTGGAAGTTAATCACCATTATCACAAAATCCATCCCGAGCCTGTTTGGCACGGGTAAAGGTGTCTTTCAGGAAATCACTATCAGCGCGTCGAACCGCATCGGCCAGCAAACGCAGATCATCACTGAATGCCTCCAGCACTTTAACCAGCGCGTCATGGTTGGCCAGACAGATATCGTGCCACATATCGGGATCACTGGACGCTATCCGGGTGAAGTCACGAAAGCCACCGGCGGCAAAGTCAAATATTTCCCGACTGTCATCCATTCTCGCCAGGGTATCCACCAGTGCATAAGCCAGCATATGGGGCAGATGACTGGTGGCAGCCAGTATTTCATCGTGATGGGCCACCCCCATTTCGACCACATCGGCACCACAGGCTTCCCACATAGCGCGAACCTTTTGTACCGCATCCGCGGCGCTGGTTTCGGTGGGGGTAAGAATGACCCGCCGATCCTGAAATAACCCGGCGAATGAAGCTTCGACACCACTCTTTTCCGTTCCGGCAATCGGATGTCCGGGGATCAAGAATGTTGGTACTTCACCAAATACATTCTGGGCCGCAATTATCACGCTGCCTTTAGCGCTGCCCACATCGGTCAGAATACACCCTGATGTTAATGCCGGGGCAATGCGTTGCATGATGCCTTGCATGGCACCAAGTGGAACGGCCAGCACCACCATATCGGCGTCTTTTACTGCCTCAGCCGGATCGGTAACAAAATGATCGATGACCCCCAGTTGCTGTGCTTGTTGCAAATGGGCAATATCCCGCCCGCAACCGATCACCTCTTTCACTGCATTTGAGTCGCGTAAGGCACGCGCCAGCGAACCGCCAATCAGGCCAACCCCGATAATGCACAAGCGGGAGATAAGAACATCACTCATTTTGACATCGCCTTTTGCAGTGCCGCGATACAACGCTCATTTTCCTGCTCGGTACCAATGGTGATGCGGAGAAAGTCAGGCATGCCGTAATTGGCGATCGGCCGTACGATCACCCCCTGGCGTAATAACAGTTCATATATGCTTGCCGCCTCACCCACTTTGACGCAAATAAAGTTGCCGACTGACGGAATATAATCAAGACCCAAATCAGTAAACGCACGGGTATATTGCCGCATGCCTGACACATTACATGCCAAACCTTTTTCAAGGTGCTCATAATCCTCTAAGGCCGCTTCGGCTGCGGCTAATGCCAGGCTGTTCACATTGAACGGCTGGCGCACCCGATTTAACAGATCGGCAATCTCAGGGTGAGAGACACTATAACCGACACGTAACCCGGCCAGGCCGTAGGCTTTGGAAAAAGTACGCGTGACGATAAGGTTGGAATAGTCATTCAGCCATTGCATACCATTGGGGTAATCACCGGCATCCATCGCCCGATCACTGGCATATTCATAATAAGCTTCATCCAGTACCACTAACACTTCAGGGGGTACCTGGGAAAGAAACTTTTCAAGTTGGTGATGAGCTAACCAGGTTCCGGTTGGATTGTTCGGGTTGGCAATAAAAATCATGCGAGTCTTGCCATCAATGGCCGCCAGAATGGCATCAAGATCATAGCCCCAGTCACATGCAGCTGTGATCACCGCTTTGGCTCCCACTGATTGAGTAACAATGGGATAGACAGCAAAGGCATGTTGCGAAAAGATAACACTATTGTCTGGTGTTACAAAGGCACGGGTGAGGAGTTCCAGAATATCATTGGAACCGTTACCCAGCGTAATTTGTTCTGTCGTCACGCCATGTTTTTTGGCCAGCGCTGTCTTGAGAGCAAAACCGTTGCCATCCGGATAGCGAGCCAGGTTGTGCAACTGATCGCGAATGACTCGTAAAACAGCAGGACTGGAACCCAATGGGTTTTCGTTGGAAGCCAGCTTGACGGCCTGACTAATGCCGTACTCCCGTTCCAGTTCCTCCAGTGGCTTACCAGGCTGATAGGCTTGCAGAGCCTGGACACCTTTTGTGGCCAACGATATTAAATTCACGCCACTCATACTTTGTCATCTTTGCGGCCGTAGACATCATCAAAGCGTACAATGTCATCTTCACCCAGATAGCTGCCTGACTGCACTTCAATCATTTCCAATGGAATACTGCCTTGATTTTCCAGCCGATGCTTGACGCCCAAAGGAATAAAGGTCGATTCGTTTTCAGTCACCAAAAAAACATCTTCGCCACGCGTAACCCGAGCCGTCCCCTTTACCACAATCCAGTGCTCTGCTCGATGATGATGTAACTGCAATGAAAGTGATGCGCCGGGCTTAACTGTTATGCGTTTCACCTGGTAGCGCTCACCTGTATCAATTGATTCGTAATTACCCCAGGGCCGATAGACGCGTCGATGAATCAGATGCTCATCGCGTTCTGCATCTTTCAACCATTCTACGGCTTGCTTAACCTCCTGAGCACGATCCTTATTCGCCACTAAAACGGCATCGGCGGTTTCAACGATGACCATATCCTTTAGACCAATCCCCGCAATATGACGGCTGTCACCATAGATTAAACAGTTCTCGGCATCATGTGTAAACACATCACCACGGGTCACATTCCCGGATTCATCTTTTGCACCCACGTCCCACAAACTGGACCAAGCACCGACATCGGACCAGCCCGCATTCAACGGCACAACTGCGACACCGAGATCGCCAACCGACTGCTTCGAAATCTTCTCCATTACAGCATAATCAATGGAGTCCGCAGGGCAAATGGAAAAAATTTCTTCTGTAATTCGGAAAAAATCGCGGTCACGCTCACCCTGCTGCCAGGCCTGTTCAACACAATCAGCCATCTCCGGGTGTAACGCACGAATTGCCTTTAGCCAGTTCTCAGCCGTCATCATGAACATACCGCTGTTCCATAGATAGTCACCACTAGCCAGATACTGTTCTGCAGTGGCGTCATCTGGCTTTTCGACAAACGCAGCAATCTTTGCAGCACCGTCATTCAACTTTCCACCCATCTGGATATAGCCGTAGCCTGTTTCAGGACTGTTCGGAGTGATACCAAAGGTAACCAGGTGGTTCTGTTGCGCCAGCGTCATACCTTTAATGATTGCCGCGTGGAACGCATTAATATCAACGATCACATGATCGGCGGGCATGACCAGCATTACCGTCTGAGAATCTTTGTTTGCAACTGATAAGGCAGCAAGCGTTAGCGCAGGCGCCGTATTACGCCCAATAGGTTCAAGTATGATATCAGAGGTCGTCTTACCCAGTTCCAATAGCTGTTCGGCAACAAAAAAGCGATGCGCCTCATTACACACCACTAAGGGATCGGCCAGTTCTGTATCTGTACTTTCCTGTTCGAGACCATTAAGCCGGGTTACCGTATCCTGCAGTAGCGTCTGCTCGCTGACCATGGGCAGGAGTTGCTTGGGGTACATGGCACGTGACATCGGCCAAAGACGTGAGCCTGAACCACCGGAAAGAATCACAGGTTGCAGTGTTGTTGGCATAGATATTCCCTGTTACAAAACGGCGCGCGGGTAGGAACCTAACACCTTAATACTACTAGCGGTCTGTTCCAGTTCTTTCACAGCCTGTGCCACATTCGCATCTTCCACATGGCCCTCAACATCTACAAAAAACACGTAGGTCCACATCCCTTGCCGTGACGGACGAGATTCAATCCGGCTCATGGAAATACCATTACGTGCGAAGGGCTCAAGAATGGCATACAACGCACCCGGTTTGTTATGTGTATAAATTAACAAGGAGGTCTTATCACTTCCGCTCGCGGGTGTAGCCCGCTTACCCACCACCAAAAACCGGGTGGTATTATCGGGCTCATCTTCTATATTACGGCTAATAATATTCAAGTCATAGATATCTGCCGCCGCTTCGCCTGCAATGGCGGCAGCACCAGACTTATTCGCAGCCAGGCGTGCGGCTTCCGCATTACTACTGACGTCATGCAATTCCACATTTGGCAAATGGGTATCAAGCCATTTGCGACACTGTGCCAGTGACTGCTGGTGGGAATACACTTTCTTTATCTTTTTAATATCTTCATGTTTGCCAAGCAGGTGATGGTGAATGCGTAAGGCCACCTCGCCGCAAATCATGAGCGAAGAAACCATAAATTCATCCAAAGTGTGATTAATAACACCTTCGGTTGAATTCTCTACCGGTACTACTCCATAGGAAACTGCCCCGGATTCCACTTCCCGAAACACATCACTAATCGTGGCCATTGGGGTGGTGGTTACAGAATGACCAAAATGTTTTAATGCCGCCGCCTGGGTAAAGGTGCCTTCGGGTCCCAGGAAAGCGATTGTCATCACTTGTTCCAGTGCCAGGCAGGCAGACATAATCTCCCTGAACAGACGCGCCATTTCCTCATCACTCAGCGGTCCTTTATTACGCGCCATCACCTTGCGCAAGACCTCTGCCTCTCGCTCGGCGCGATAATACACTTCATCACTGCTGGCCTGTTTGGTCTTGGCCACTTGCTGGGCGATTTTGGCCCGTTCGATTATCAAGGCCTGGATCCGTTCATCCAGCTCATCGATTTGATCCCGCAAATTGTTAAGCATTTCACTCACTATATCAAAGTGCCCGTACCGCCAATACACCATCGATTGCGGCCAGTTGCCCAAGCAGGGTTTCGGAGGCCGGTGCATTGATATCGATTAAACTGTACGCCAGCTCACCCTGCGACTTGTTGATCATATCAATAATGTTTAAGCCTTCGTCCGCCATGGCGGATGAGATTTGTCCCACCATATTGGGCACATTACTGTTAACAATCGTCACTCGATAACCGCCATTACGTTCCATCTTGATCTCCGGAAAGTTTACCGAATTCCGTACATTGCCATTTTCCAGATACTCACGTACTTGCTCCGCGACCATAGCAGCACAATTATCTTCTGCTTCCACAGTTGAAGCACCGAGATGCGGCAGCGTGATCACCCGTTCATGATTTTTCAACAAATTACTTGGGAAATCACACACGTAGGCGTAGACCTTGCCTGCCTTGATTGCCGCACTCACTGCTTCGTCATCAATAATGCCATTCCGCGCAAAATTTAAAATGATCACGTTGTCTTTCATGATCTTCAACCGTTCAGCATTGATCATGTTACGCGTCGCATCTACCAGGGGCACATGGAAAGTGACGAAGTCGACCTTGGACAACAATTCCTCCACGTTACCGGCTTTCTGTACTTCAGAAGAGAGTTTCCAGGCCCCTTCAACGGTGATACCTGGATCATAGCCAATAACGTGCATTCCCAGATCCAGCGCAGCGTTAGCCACATAGCGCCCAATGGCGCCCAAACCAACAACCCCCAGAGTCCGGCCTGGCAATTCAAAACCGGCATACTGCTTCTTACCCGCTTCTACTGCTTTACTGATGGCGGCATCGTCACCGGTCAGGTTGCGGGTATAATCCCAGGCCGGACAGAGATTACGACAACCGATCAACATGCCCGCCAGCACCAGTTCCTTCACCGCGTTGGCATTGGCACCAGGCGCATTGAACACCGCCACGCCATGCTGCGACATCTTATCGACCGGTATGTTGTTTACGCCGGCGCCCGCCCGACCCACCGCTTTCAAGCTTGGAGGAATGTCCATGTTGTGCATATTGAAGGAGCGTAACAGGATTCCATCAGGGTGTTGAATCTCAGAAGCAATTTCATAATGCTCACGTGATAGCCGTTCCAGGCCAGCAATTGAAATATTGTTCAGAGTCAGAATCTTGTACATCGTGCTAAAAACCTTAAGTCAGCATACAATTGTCGGAATCATGTCTGATATCACGTAAGGAAATATCAGCACAATCCGGGTGCTGAGAATCAACCATGCCGTCTTTCAAATTCAGCCATGAAAGCAATGAGGCTATTGACGCCTTCTTCCGGCATGGCGTTATAGATACTGGCGCGCATGCCACCGACCGACCGATGTCCTTTAAGGGTAGTCAGACCTTCCTCCTTGGATTCTTCCAGAAACACTGCATCAAGTTTCGGATCGGCCAGAGTAAACGGCACATTCATCCAGGAACGACTGGCGGGTTCAACCGGATTGGCATAAAAATCCGAGTCATCAATCGCGGAATATAAATCATCGGCCTTGCGCTTGTTGATCTCGCCCATTTTCGCCAGGCCACCCTGTTGCTTCACCCAGGCAAACACCAGACCTGCCAGGTACCAGCTATAGGTCGGCGGCGTGTTATACATGGAACCATTTTCCGCCTGCACCTGATAATTGAACATGGTCGGGGTGCCATCAAGGGGCTGACCCATCAAGTCTTTCCGCACAATGACGACCGTCAGACCGGCGGGGCCGATGTTCTTTTGTGCACCGGCATAAATAATTCCATAACGGGAAACGTCCACCGGACGCGACAGGATCGTGGATGACATATCGGCCACCAGAGGGACATCGCCGGTATCCGGAATAAACGGAAACTCGACACCACC
>JAHEIJ010000072.1 GCA_024639445.1 Gammaproteobacteria bacterium | reverse complement strand
TCCAGGGTCATGGTTGGATTTTCGTCAAATTCGTCAAGCTCAAGTGTCAGTTCCCCATCAGCTTGCGGTTGAGTTGATGGTGGCGACTGTTTAGCCGTCAAGTCCAGGGAATCACTTCCCTGATCCAGTTCCAGGCCGGTATCCAGTCCTTCCAGACTCAACTCACCCGCATTCAGGATTTGAGTATCATCGCCGTCTCCAGGTTCTAGCCCTTCCAGGCTAATTTCACGCATACCCGAGGCATTGATCTCCGTCAGGGTATCCAGGTCATCGGACACCGTTCCGTTCGATGTGCGGACTTCATCAACTGTCGAAGGTGTAACCAGGTTTTGTAATGTGTCCTCATCAGGTGCCTCCAAATCCACAAGGGTGTCGCCCCCCTCGTCGGCTGGCATCTCAATTTCGACGGATGAGAGATCGATATCCGGTTGTCCCTTGTTCTGCGGTAAACCAGACACCGGGGTTCCAGCATCAGACTGAATATATTCATCCAGAGTTTCTAAACTCTTTTCGGCGATATCCAGAATCGTTTCGGGATTACCCCATTTGCCAGCCAGTGATTCGAGATAATATTCAACACTACTTACGGCATCGGCAAATGCATCGAGTGCTTCCTCTTCGGGGACATTTTGCTTATGCAATAACTCAATTCGCACATAACTGATACAACGATCAAGCAAAGCTGAAGCACGATCCAGGCTTAAGATATCCAGGCTGCCGCGGATTTGATCCAGCGTATTCGGTATCGCTTCCAATACCTCAGCACCGGCAGTGTTGCGGCTAAAATCATTGAGAGCATCTTTCACGTGCGCAAATTCATCGCCCGCTTGCTCAATGACGGTGCGTAACAACTGCTGTTGTTCAGCTTGACGCAGTTTTTGTTGAGCATCGCCAGCTTCGCCGACTTCCTCGGCCTCTTCATTGGCAGCACGCGCAACACTGGCTTCCTGCAATGACGTTTCCAGTGACAACATGGCACCGGCCACATCCATCAGAGTGTTTTCTTCCAGTTCCCGCTCGCCATTCGCCATGGCATTCAGAACTTCAACCTGGTCCTGCACCATGCGACGTTGTAATCCGAGTCCCATCATGCCAAGCGTATCCGCCATTTGATTGAGGGTGTCGCATAAAGATTTAAGCTCGGTTAATTCGCTATCTTCCTTCCGCATAAAGACGTCGAGACTGTCTTTTACACGCGTCAAATCTTCCAGCAGTACCGCTGACACGGTGCCCATAAGAGCTGCGTTAGGACCAGCCAGATCCGCGCGGGCCTGTTCCAGGGTATGAGTATCAGGCATGACCTCATCGAGGTTAAATGCATCCTTGAGTTCACGAGTACGTTCGTCAGACGACTGGGAAATTGCAACGTAATAAAGCAGGTTCTTGAGCAAATCCTGGGGGGGCTCATCACTCAGTGCGGTAATACCATTATCGATTATCTTTTTAATCTGGCGATCAAGCTGACCAAGTAAAAGCTTGATGGAAACACTGCTGTCGAGCCCGCCTTGCCTTAAGCTTTCCACCAGGCCGCCTGCCACCCATAACAAGCGATTTATTTCCTGCTCACTGGCAGCCAGACGCAGCTTTTCTATAACGTCACCAATTCGCTTAAGGCTGGCATTGCTGTCTTTGTCACGGAACCAGCCGAGCAGACCAAGATGATAGTTGTGCCGCAGTTTGCGGGCCAAGTCGATAATATCCGAATCGATTATTTCATTCGAAGGTGCTGCCACAGTCAGGTCGGGAGTAAACAGCGAATTTTCCGATAACAGGGCATCACCGCGTGCAGCGCGCAAATCATTCAACAAGGGCATCAGGACTACCGGAATGTCCTTGTTACCCGCCAACAGATGTTCTAGGTAATCGGGAAGTTGCAGAATACCCCGCATCAGGACTTCAAAGGCGTCATCCCGGTTGTTGACCTGTTTATCGAGCAGCGCCTGGCAAAGAATTTCCATTTCTTCCGCGGCCATGGTGGCACCATACAACTCCACCATTTGTAAGGTACCGCGAACCTGATGCAGGTAGTTGAAACAGAACTGCAGGCGTGATTCGTCGTCAGGCTCTTCAACATAGGCCTCCAGCGCCGTGCGCGCCTGATTCAGGGTTTCGTCAATCTCTGACTTCACCCAACTCAGGGTATTAATATCGAGTTCGTTACCCACGCTCATGTATTACACCCACCAGGCTCACGTCGACGAAATGCCAGGATGCCGGGATGGCCCAGATTTTCCAGTTCATCCGGTTGCCAGTCGGTTACTTCTCCCGCACCCAATACCAGGATCCCGCCGGGACGCAAATGCTCAACCAGTTGATCCAGTATCCTGCGTCGTTGCTGGCGTTTAAAATAAATCAGTACGTTCTGGCAAAAAATGATATCCATCATGCCCAGCGTGGCCTCAGCCAGATCCAACAAGTTGAGTCGGGTAAAACACACCCGTTCGCGTAAACTGGCATCAACCTCGAAATGATCTTCATCAATTACCTTGAAATAAGTCTGTCGATACACATCTGGCAGGTTCTTCAACCGGTTACTGTGGTATATCGCTGTGCGCCCGGTCGCCAGTGAAGCGCTGCTGATATCCGATGCCGTCACTGCCAAATAATGTGAAATATTGCGTTCTGTTAGCGTTCGATCAACAAACATCGCGAGTGAATAGGGTTCCTCTCCTGTGGCACACCCCACACTCCAGATATTGATACCCAGTGCAGTCTCAGATGGGGCCAAATGATTCAGATAACATTCCTCCAGCATCTTCATGGCAGCTTCATCTCGAAAAAAGCGCGTCTCGTGCACCGTTAATCGATCAACCAGGATCTCCCATTCCACCGCACCACTTCGCCCCGCCAGGAGATGGCGGAAATAATCCTGGTATTTTTCATAGCCCAGTTCGCGCATCCGAATATTCAGGCTGGCAAGTAAAAAAGACTTACGCTTTTCAGGAAGACTGATACCCGTACGTTTTTCCAGCAATTCAACCCATTGCCGAAACTCGTACTTGTCCATCGGGGCCAAGTCCTTGCGCTGCCACAAGGTGGCCTGTTCCAGATTGTTTTGTGCAACTGCCAAGCGCACTAACCTCTATTTATAGAATTACTGGGGCAGGCGGAAACCGGCTACCGAGTTACGCAGTTCATTTGCCAGCTCAGCCAGGTTACCAATTGATGCCGCTGTTTCATTGGTACCCGCAGATGTCTGGGTGGTAATTTCCTGAATCACGTTCATAGTGTCAGAAATATTGGTCGCCGCGTTGGCCTGTTGCTTCGCTGACCCGGAAATGGTTGTAATCAGTTCCGCCAGGTGGGTGGACACGGTTTCAATCGCTTCCAGTGCCTGCCCCGCATCATGGGCGAGTTGTGCCCCCCCCACCACTTCGGCAGTACTCTGTTCCATGGATGCCACCGCTTCGTTAGTATCCGTTTGAATCGCTTTCACCAACGCTTCAATCTGGCGGGTTGCATCAGAAGAACGTTCCGCCAGGCGCTGAACTTCGTCAGCAACCACCGCGAAACCGCGACCGGCCTCACCGGCCATTGCTGCCTGAATAGCCGCGTTCAAGGCCAGAATGTTCGTCTGCTCGGCAATATCGTTAATCAGCTCCACGATGTCGCCAATTTCCTGAGAAGACTCACCAAGACGTTTAATACGTTTTGAGGTTTCCTGGATATGTTCGCGAATCGTGTCCATACCATTGATCGTCTTCTGTACCGCCTCACTACCCTGGCTGGCGATATTTACCGAACGGGTCGCCTCCGCGGCTACTTCCGAAGCATTACTGGAGACCTGTTCAATCGACGTCGCCATCTCGTTAATCGCAGTACTGGCATCAGTAATTTGCTGGGCCTGGTGGTCACTGGCCTCGGCCAAATGCATGGCGGTCGCCTGTGTCTGTTGCGCCGCTGAGGATACCTGCTGGGTGGTATCGTTAATTGCCGATACCAGGTTACGCAGTGCGTCAATCGCATAGTTAATAGAATCAGCGATAGCGCCGGTAATATCCTCGGTTACCGTGGCACTTACCGTCAGGTCACCATCCGCCAGGTCACCCATTTCATCCAGCAGACGCAAAATAGCTTCCTGATTGGTCGCGTTCATTTCTTCTGTTACACGACGCTGTTCTTCCGTATCGGCAAGTCGATGCCGTGAGTCACGCAAGTACAGGGTAGCCAGCAATACCACGGCGAAGAGAGCCACACCGGCGAAAACATACACCAGTAACGGCTCAAGTCGGGCACCAAGAGATGCCTGATACGCTTCAGACATGGCGTTAATACTACGAGGTAGTTGATCACCCATGTTCAGGATCCCTTCCGCAGCGCCGGATACCTGGAACATTTCAGGAGAACGTTCAAGAATCCCGCCGACCTGGGTCCGAATGGATTTAAATAACTTTGATACTTCCTGTAATTTTGCCCGTGATGCCGGGTTTCCTATCCGCTTGATGCCCATGTTGCGGTTACCACGCAACATATCTTCAATTACGCGACCAAACAGGGCGGCGTCACGTCCGAACCGGTCCGCGGCGGTCACCGCTTCTTCGCCCCCTTCCAGAACCCGGTTAACGTTACTGGAAATACGTTGTGTCAACATTAATTGGCGAGTTGCGATATACACCTGATCAGCCGGGGCCTGTTGGTCGGTCATGGTGGCGACCACTTCATCCGACATGGCCAACAGGGTGGGAATTTGTTCGTTAATCCCCTGGATATACTCACGCATGGTGCTGATAACTTCACGGCGCTGAAGAATCGTGTCAACGTCCTTGCGAAGCTTAGCCCAGGTATTCTGCAGATCCGCCATCGGCTTTTGCACATCAGCCGGGATTCGACTGGTTTGCCATTTCAGGATTTGATCGAACTCATCGCGTGATTTTTGTAAGCGGGGGAAAGCCGCCAGATCACCACGTGCCGAGAGGGATGCTTCCTTGGCAATTTCCTGCGCGAGTACACGTTGGTCACCCACTTTACTCAGGAATTCCACCGACTGAGCTTCCTGCAAGGCAACTCGCCCGTAGGTAATACCCATGGCAATTACCGCTGCAATCAGCAAAATCATCATGTAAATCATCATCCGGCCAGCAGTACTACCACCTGACGGATTTTTCTTTTTGAGCTTCATCTTCCTGCTCCTGGCATTGCCATCATTTTCTTTCTATTCACGCCGCTCACGCCGCGTCCATGTATAAGCTACGACATCAACACCACGTCGTAGTAAATTCTAGTTTCGCGCTGTTACTTCCAGGAACTCCGGGTTTTCAGCCAATTTTCGCATGCTGAAAATTCCCCAACTCTGTTCCCCTTGCCGATAGGCACCGTCAACGAAGGCATTCAATTTTTTGGCAATTCCCTCGGCAGTGGCTACCTTTTCTTCTTCAAAAAAATGTCTTAACCCGAATACCTCGTCCACCAATAAACCGCAATTCAGTCCTCTTCGCCGCATCACCAAAACCCGATTGCGGCGCTGTAAATGAACCGGATCACCCATAATGAATCCGTTTAAATCCATAACCGGCAAAAGACTGCCGCGGATATTGGCAATCCCCTTTACCCAGCTCATAGCACTCGGCACATGGGTCAAACTTGGGTATTCTAGGATTTCGCCAACATCACTCATCGGGGCAACCAACTGGGTCTCTCCCAGGCGAAAGCCAATCCCTGACCAGGTACGACGCACCTCAATCTGTTGAGGCAATCCGAGTGCCTTCGTTTGACTGCGCTTTTCAATTTCTCGCAGCAGTTCATACGGTGGAAGCGACCGCACAGCGTTCATCAGCCTCCAAGCGCCGCGTTAATCTTGTTCATCAGTTCCGCTTCATTAACCGGTTTAGTGATGTAATCTTTCGCACCCTGCCGCATACCCCATACCCGGTCCGTTTCCTGATCCTTTGTGGTAACGATAATAATAGGGATGTGCTGGGTTTCGGGGTCCTTGCTAATACTACGCGTGGCCTGGAAGCCGTTCATCCCGGGCATAACTACATCCATCAGGATGAGCTCGGGTTTGGTTTCCTTAGAGCGTGCGATTCCTGCTTCGGCATTGTCCACGGAATCCACCTGGTGACCGTTCTTCTCCAGCATGCCGCTCAGAACGTGGATTTCGGTTGGGGAATCATCAACAATTAATACGCGTGCCATTGGGACCTCCTGCAAAAAAAAGTTCTACCCGACTTGCTTGTTAGTGGGCTTGGTATTTTATTCATTAACCAGGTCCTTGATCGCACCTAGCAATTCTTCTTTAGTGAAAGGCTTGGTCAAATATTGTTCTGAACCCACAATACGACCACGTGCCCGATCAAACAGGCCATCCTTACTGGACAACATTACCACCGGGGTGGTTTTGAATACCTTGTTGTTTTTGATCAATGCGGTAGTCTGATAGCCATCCAGCCGAGGCATCATAATGTCCACAAAAATAATATCGGGTTGGGTATCAGCAATTTTTGACAGCGCCTCGAAACCATCAGACGCAGTAATCACGTCGCACCCGACTTTTTTCAACAAAGTCTCGGCCGTGCGGCGAATGGTTTTGCTGTCATCAATCACCATCACCTTCAGGCCTTGATACAAATCATCCATAGGTTTCTCTGCTAGCACGCTTAAGCACCTGATTTACTTACACTTTTATCTCCACACATCAGTTGGCGGTACACTTGTGGCCGTCAACCAGACCATTTTTTATTTAACATAGTTTAGAGAAACAGTCCATAAGCCTATATTTTATAGAACATTTTCGCTACTAATACTATCTAATTTTCGCCTTCATCATAGCCCAGAAATGCCAACAACACAGTAATTGTTGACCTTGATAATTCACTCTGTATACATAAGTCCTAATAATTACTCGCAACTGCAGCTATGGTCCGTCATGGGTTAGTATTGACTCTTGCAACTATAAGGCAGCCAATCACATCATGAGCGTAGAACATCTCCATGCCGTACCGCATTTGACCACTGCCCTGTCCGGCCCGTTGCACGATATTGAATCGCACCTGCTGGACAACCAGCCAAAAATTGAAACCTGGTTTCGGAGCGAGTGGCTCAAGTCACCCGCTCCCTTCTATACTTCAGTTGACCTGCGTAACGCGGGCTTCAAACTGGCACCGGTAGATACAAATCTCTTCCCGGCTGGCTTTAATAACCTCAATCCTGCTTTGATGCCACTTTGTATCCAGGCTGTCCAGTCAGCGATTGAACATGTCTGCCCGGCCGCCGCTAAAATCATGATCATCCCGGAAAGCCATACCCGCAACCTGTTTTACCTTGAAAGTGTGGCAACCCTGCAGGAGATCATCAGCAAAGCCGGCTTTGAGGTACGTATCGGCTCTTTACTGCCTGATCTTGAGCAAAATCAGGGTATTAATCTGCCCTCCGGCAAGGAGATTATTCTGGAATCCGTGCAACGGGAGGGAAATCGTGTGCATTTAAACGGCTTTGATCCCTGCGTAGTCCTGCTAAATAACGACCTCTCTGCCGGTCGACCGGATATCCTGGAAGGCATCGAACAAAAACTGCTCCCGCCGCTGGAAATGGGCTGGAGTAATCGCCTGAAATCAGAGCACTTTGCACACTATCGGCGGGTTGCCAATGAATTTGCCACCATGGTGGATATCGACCCCTGGTTTATTGACCCTCTGTTTCGCAACTGTGGCGAAATCAATTTCATGAAACGCGAAGGCGAAGACTGCTTACGCAAGAACGTAACTAAACTACTGACCGACATTCAGAAAAAATATGACGAGTACCAGATAGATAAGCCACCTTTTGTGATCGTCAAGGCTGATGCCGGTACTTACGGTATGGGTATCATGACAGTACATAATGCCGATGAACTTCTGGAACTCAATCGCAAACAACGTACCCGCATGTCTGCCAGCAAGGGCGGTCAGGCGGTAACACAGGTCATTATGCAGGAAGGCATCTATACCTTTGAAACCTGGGGAGAGGATCAGGCGGTGGCGGAACCTGTCGTGTATATGCTGGACCATTTCGTGGTAGGGGGCTTCTATCGGGTCCATACCGGCCGCGGGTCCAATGAAAATCTGAATGCCCCTGGTATGCATTTTGAACCCCTGGCCTTTGCCGAAACCTGCATCACGCCTGACAGTAGTAAAGCCCCCGATGCCAACCCCAATCGGTTTTACGCCTATGGGGTCATTGGCCGCCTGGCACTGCTAGCCGCGGCACGCGAATACACTGAATACCTCTGAGTAACAATGTCTATTAGACTCGGTGTCATCATGGACCCCATCGGGTCCATTAACTTCAAAAAGGACAGCACCCTGGCCATGTTACTGGCCGCCCAAAATAAGGACTGGACACTGTTCTATATGGAACAGACCGATCTCTATCTGGCCAAAGGGGAAGCGCGCAGTTTGATGCGACCCCTGCAAGTCCGGGCTGATGCGAATGACTGGTATACCCTGGGTGAATCCACTTCCACCTCATTAATCGATCTCGATGTCATCCTGATGCGAAAGGATCCCCCTTTCGATATGGACTATATCTATACCACCTACTTATTGGAACTGGCTGAAAATGCGGGTGTATATGTGGTCAATAAGCCGCAAACCCTGCGGGACGCCAATGAAAAACTCTACACCGCCCGGTTTCCCCAATGCACTCCACCAACCCTGGTCACCAGTCAGGCCGAATTAATTCGTGCCTTCCTGGCAGAACACGGCGACATTATTCTCAAGCCTCTCGATACCATGGGCGGCGCTTCTATCTTCCGAATCCAGCAAGATGATCTGAATATCGGGGTGATTATTGAAACCCTCACTCGTCACGGTCAACGACAAATTATGGCGCAACGCTTTATTCCTGAAATCCGTGATGGCGACAAACGTATTCTGCTCATTGATGGCGAACCAGTCCCTTATGCCCTGGCCCGCATTCCGGCCAAAGGTGAAACCCGGGCCAACCTGGCAGTGGGTGGTCGTGGAGTCGGAGTAGCGCTAAGCGAACGTGATTACTGGATCTGCGAGCAAGTGGCGCCGACACTTAAAGAAAAAGGCCTGCTGTTTGTTGGCCTGGATGTTATTGGTGACTACCTCACCGAGATCAACGTCACCAGCCCCACCTGCATCCGCGAACTTGATGAACAATACAATCTTGATATTGGCAGCCAACTGATGGCGAGTATTGAGAGCAAGCTCAATAGCTAATGCGTAAGCATAAAGCGCTTTTGCCTGGTCTGGTCGCGCTGTGCCTGGCGGCTTGCGACGGTACTTCACGTGAATATCAAGACCACCAGCAATTTTTCAACAATGAAATCAAAATCAGCCTTTATGCTGT
>JAHEIJ010000319.1 GCA_024639445.1 Gammaproteobacteria bacterium | reverse complement strand
GGCTCGCGCAAAACAGTCTGCCGCAGTTTCTTCGCAGCCACAAACCATACGCGATCTCTATCAAGGGAGCCGTTGCCAAGGTTGACCGATGACTTTAGCGCTGCAATAAGTAGAAAACGAAAAGAAACAGAGCGTAAAGCCCACAGTAACTGCAGACTATGAGATTGATGCTCTCGGTTCCTCGCAGGAATACTTTAAGAAATCATCATCATGTAAGGAACAAATCAACTCAACGACAAAGGTTGATGCCTGTTTTTCGGTAATCTTGTGATTGTCGTAGTCTTTTTGAATAGACTGAAGTGCTGTATAGACGCTACCAGGCTCAGGTCCCCACAGACAGGTGCCGATCATTTGACGAGCTTTGTCTTCATCCAGGGTCCCTTCCAGATAGAGTGTTCTTATAAGATCTATGGCATTTATACAGGAGTTGTATTGATCAGATTGTTTGACTGGCTGCTCCATAATTTCTCTTTTTGAAATGATAAGAAAATCCCAACGAACTTCATCTGCATTAGAAGTTTATGTTAATACCAAAGAGAAAGTCAAGAAAAGCCCCGGCAGAAACAACTGTACCCTTGCAGGTTCAAAATATACAAAAACAATACATGCCGTGAAAGGGGAGGGGGGGAACGTATAAGCCTTTTTCATTGAGTGCAAATACTTTTCCAATGCTATTGGTGTGTTTCAGGCTTTGTGTCCCTTGGCACAGGTTCTTGTGTTCCAATCTGTTTCTTGGTGGCCTGAATATTTTTGGGAAGGAGGAGCTTGTTTTTCCTGGACAGTCGATCTTGTCTGGCTCTGAAAAGATAACCAGCCAACCCGCTTCCGGAGGCAACCAGCACCATCATACCAACAGTGACCAGCTGACTGAGAATCATTATTGCACCCGCGCCGGTGGCAGCAGCAAAATATGCTCCAACCTTAAAATTGGCCTTAGCTCGGGTTTTTCTGGCGGCCTTTTCTATCTGTTGATAACTTTCTGAAGTGACTTTGGCTTTTTCACGTTCTGCTCTGCGTATAATTTTTTCCCGATCCCTGGCATGTTTTGCCTGTAATTTTGCAGAGGTTGAATTTTGAAGGTTTTGGATAATTGAGCCGAACCAGAAAGTAGTCAGGACCGCTACTATGATAGCAAATACGACGACAACAATTATTAACTGAGGTTCCTGCGGCCATCGTGTGCATATGAAAACCAGCCCTGCGGTGACTAATTGTATGAGCAATATGCCGGGGAGAAATCTAAACATCGGGTATTAAAAAGGGTTCCAGGTTTTTTTACGGGTATATTTCATGTAACCAATATTGACACCTGCGCGCAGTCCGGCCCCCAAACGCATCGGGGCAAGGATAATGTCATCTGATTGATGATAATTTGCGCTGATTCCGCCGATAAAGTATAAACTGCCATCAATTGCCGGAAAGCGCTGCATCAGGGCGGCCGTACCGGGCAGGTTGTATACCAGAACATAGACTTTTGAAACATTGCCGCCCGCATCAAAACCTATTGACGGGCCAGTCCAGTGTGTAGTCGTACTACCACCGGATTTAAACATTAATGTACCATTACCATAGCGAGCGCCTATGCCTAACGCGCCACTGGCTTCTTCGCCTTTAATAATGGCATTGGGTCTGCCCTGTTCCTTGAAAATTTTCTCAACCACCTCGGCAAGGCCCTCGCTGCCTTCGCCAAAAAAAGCTGCTGCATCCTCTAGGACGGAATCCTGATCATACCCTTCGCTGCTATACACACCTGTATTGAATATAAAGGAAGTGGAGAGGATGAATAAACAGACTATTTCTTTTAGTTTCATAAGAAATTCCTTGTTTATACAGGTATTGATGAATATTTACGTCAGTGCTATTTTATACCACCAATGTTGCTGAAGCAACTTTTCCGGGACAGCCCATCGCAGGACTGCTGTGACTTCTGTAACAGCTTCAAGCGCAAGTTGAGATGGTTCTGTAAAAAACATTGTTTTTTTATATTGTGGCAGGGTTTTCCCAATTTATAAAGAAGTTCATTTAAAATCGCATATATTTGTTCATTATCTATTGGATCAAACGTTCATGGCTCTTATGATTATATAAAAAGCTGGCTGTACGATCTGAAGGCAACGGATGTTCCATGTGAACCATGAGGCCCAACATGAAAATCGAAAAAATTCTCCTTCCTTTTGACGGCTCTGTTCATTCTGTCAATGCCACGAACTATGCACTTGATCTGGCTAAACTCTGCGGAGCTCACGTCACCATCGTCAATTGCTATGAATGGAATGTGGGTCTATTGGAGGTGCCGAGCCCGCTAGTCAGGGACCTTGAGTCAACAAGTTTGCAAAAGGCCCAGGATATTCTCAAAATAGCGGAAAATATTTTCATTGATAGAGGGGTGGAATATACCCTCAAGGCTATTTACGGGGCGCCAGGTCGCGTACTGGCAAAGCAGGCAGAATCTAAAGAATATGACTTGATAATAATGGGTTCACATGGTCACTCAGAAATCGCAGGCCTCTTCCTCGGCAGCGTCACACATAGGGTGCTCAATACGATTTATTGCCCGATCCTGGTAGTCCCATAACCAGTGCAGGTATGTGGGAGAGCCGAGAGCGTTATCTGAGATACCCTCAAAAACCGGGCCCTCAACCACTGCATGTCGATGGGTAAAACAATCAGACAGTAAGATTTTGTAATGATTCAATAAAGGGTGTGAAACCGGCGATGTGAAAATTGTGGGGAAGTATTTCTGCCACTGAAGTGGCGCAGAAATAGGGGATTAAAATATACAGGGGTTGCAGAAAGTAATCTGCAACCCTGTATCAGTACAATAACCAGAGGACAACAGAAGATTAACGGGAATTTAAACCATGCCAGGTGATGCTGAAGCTT
>JAHEIJ010000318.1 GCA_024639445.1 Gammaproteobacteria bacterium | reverse complement strand
GCAGCCTGGCTGTTGATGTAATCGGTCAGGTAATCGGCGGTATTATTGCCGGATAGTATTTCGGCGGATAACTGAGTCCGCACACTCGATGTAAATGATTTTTTGCATAAATTACCGGCGCGCCAGGCAATATTACGCTCTGTCTCAATATCTTCCTGGCGCACCGCACTTTCAAGCAACGCCAATGGCAAATTTTGCTGATCAAGCAGCCAGAGTTCAAATATGTCAGACAAGGGAAAAGGAACTTCACCATGTAGTTTCTGCACATGCTCCAGCGCTACCGCACCCTGATGTTCCAGATATTTAAAATCATCAGACGGGTATAACGGACCACGCTTGAGCCCATGTTCGAGAGACCATTTTCCATAGCGGATATCACTGGTTTGAATTCGGGTATTTGGCTCAAGGCCCTCCCTTAACAAGTCATTACTGACAAAAATGTCCCAGACAAGACCATCAGTGGAAACAGCTTCAGCAGATTGATACTTAACGATATTAACAATACCGCGGAAGGGATTAAGCTGGCGCTGAGAGTAATACTCTATTTGCATAGGTTAACTGTAGATAAACAATGCATGCAGGGCAATTTCCCCTGATTCTGGTAATATTACAGTTCGTGGCCAATCGTTCGGGATTTGCGGTTCTGTCAAATAACAACCGAACACTTTACAAGAATTTCAACTTGCACCAGAAAAACAGACAAACCAGAAAAATCAACAAGATGCATAAATTAGCAGCGTTAATTATTAATCAAACTCAGGGGTGACAGGGTAATGACAAAGCAAATTGGCATCCTCACAGCAGGAGGAGACAGCCCCGGTTTGAATGCAGCCATTCGTGGTGTTGGCAAGGCTGCGGAAGGATTTTACGGTATGGAAGTGATTGGCTTTCGTGACGGCTTTCGTGGCCTGGCTGAAAACCGCACGGTGCGTCTGGGAGGTAATAGCTTGTCCGGGATCCTGACGCTTGGCGGTACGATTCTAGGCACGAGTCGGGATAAGCCACACAAAATGGTAGTCGGTGGAAAAACACATGATATGACGGATGCCATTATAGAAAATTACGAATCCAATCATCTTGACGCATTGGTCTGTCTGGGTGGGGGCGGGACTCAAAAAAATGCACTGCGCCTGGCGCAGAGTGGTCTCAATATACTCACGCTTCCCAAAACAATTGATAATGACGTGGCAATGACAGATTATACTTTTGGATTTGATACCGCCATGAATATTGCGACCGAGGCCATTGATCGCTTACACAGTACTGCTCACAGTCATCATCGCATTATCGTGGTTGAGATCATGGGGCATCGTGCCGGTTGGTTGACATTGGGTTCGGGTATTGCCGGGGGTGCTGACGTGATATTGATTCCGGAAATCGCTTATGACGTGAAATCGGTGGCGGAAGCCATTCGAAATCGTGTGCGTAAAGGCAAGGGCTTCAGCATCGTTGCCGTCGCGGAAGGCGCCGTGTCACAAGCACATGCTGCTGCCAGAGAGGAAGTGATGAGCCTGCGCGAAAATGCAACAGACAAAGCGGAAAAACAAAAGGCCAAGGCGGAACTGGCAGCACTGAAAGCATTGGAAGGCGAGCACACCATTCAGCTGGCTCATGAACTGGAAGAACTGACCGGGCTTGAGGCGCGAGTCAGTATACTGGGTCATTTACAACGGGGCGGTACCCCTTCCGCGCGTGACCGGATATTGGCGACCCGACTTGGCAGTGCCTGTGCCGATTACATTTCGCAAGATGTCCACGGGGTCATGGTGGCGTGTCTTGCCGGTGAGACTCAAGCGATTCCCCTTGAGCAGGTGGCCGGACAGCGAAAGACCGTGCCTCTGGATCATCCCTGGCTCATGGCCGCACGGCGGGTCGGAACGAATCTTGGTGATTAAGATAAGCTACATTTGTATTAATTCGTGGATTGAATGAGAGCCAGGTATGGAATATTTCGCGATAGCCAACGCCCATATGTCTCCGACTGACTTACAACGGTTCGTCCGTATCCAGAATTTACCGGAGTGGTGTGCCTCGATAGAAAAAGTAACCACACAGTCTGCTGAGAAAGGCAGCTTGAGCTGGGCAGGGGACGATCATGTGGTGCATCAAGAAATAGTTCGCAATGGTATTCATTTCACCTTACCCGGCAGTGAGGATGTGATGCAGTGGAGTATTACCGCAGAACCTCAGTCCAAAAACGGCAGGGTAACAATACACTGTACAATAAACCGGGCAGAGCTGGAGCCGGAGTACGATGAGTATTTGCTAAAGTTCGTCGAGGACTGGAAAACAGGGCTGGAAAGCGGCTGGGCGCGAATCAAGGCAGAGTTGCAGAAAAAACCAAGCGTGGAATGCGCGCCCTGGTATGGCTGACAAGAAACGATCAGATCAGCCTGAATGATAGGTATAAAAAAACGGCGGCAGGTTATTCGAGGGTAAAATGAAAAGTGGTGCCTTTGCCCAAGGCTGATTCCACCCAGATTTTGCCATTATGCCGTTGAATAACCCGCTCGACGATGGCAAGTCCAACTCCGCTACCGGGAAACTCATCATTTCGATGTAAACGCTGGAATGGCTGAAAGATTTTCACGGCATAAGCAGAATCAAAGCCCGTTCCATTGTCACTCAGATAGAATACATTTTTACCCGTCTCAACACTTTGCCCCAGTCTGATTACGGGTGAATTTGTTGTCTGGGTGAATTTCCAGGCGTTACTCAGCAGGTTGTCGAGTAATATTCGAACCAGGGTTTTATCGCCACGGACATTGAGCCCGTTTTCAATTTCAATATTGACCGTATGATCAGGGTAGGCAGCTGTGAGTTCCTGGTTGATTTGATTTGCAAGCTTGCTGATGTCAATCTTGCCAAGTTTTAGCTCGCTCCGCGTGATTTTCGCCAGTTTCAATATGTCATCGATTAAGGTATGCAT
>JAHEIJ010000317.1 GCA_024639445.1 Gammaproteobacteria bacterium | reverse complement strand
CTGTGGCCAATGTACGCCCTGTCGTGAAGGGACCGGTTGGTTGGCGCGCATGTTACACCGTATCGAGCACGGCCAGGGTCGGCCTGAAGACCTGGACTTACTGGATGATGTTGCAAGTCGCATTGCGGGACGTACTATTTGTGCCCTGGGTGATGCGGCGGCAATGCCGGTACAGAGTTTTCTGCAGCATTTTCGCAATGAATTCGAATATCACATTGAGCACGGTAAGTGCATGGTTGGGCCACGGGCCTGAAGAGATGACGAGATAGAATATGGTTAGCATCGAAATTAACGGCCAGCAACTCCAGGTACCGGAAGGCACCATGGTGATACAAGCCGCCGATGACGCCGGCATTACTATCCCGCGTTTCTGTTATCACAAGAAATTATCGGTGGCGGCAAATTGCCGTATGTGTCTGGTTGAAGTGGAAAAAGCGCCCAAGCCATTACCTGCCTGTGCGACGCCGGTCAGCGATGGAATGCGTGTATTTACCCGTTCCCCCTTGGCGCTTGAAGCGCAAAAGAGTGTGATGGAATTTTTGTTGATTAACCATCCGCTTGACTGTCCAATTTGTGATCAGGGTGGTGAATGTGATTTACAGGATCTGGCAGTCGGTTATGGCAAGGATATTTCGCGTTTCGATGAAAAGAAGAGGGTCGTTGCCGACAAGAACATCGGTTCGTTAATTGCCACCGAGATGACCCGCTGCATACATTGCACACGTTGCGTTCGGTTTGGACAGGAGATTGCCGGTATCATGGAACTGGGTGCAACAGGGCGCGGTGAAAACATGCGCATCGGTACCTATGTGGAACGTGCCGTTAACTCGGAAATGTCCGGTAATGTGATTGATCTTTGTCCGGTGGGCGCACTGACTTCCAAACCGTATCGTTATACGGGGCGGCCATGGGAAAACATCGACAAGCAGAGTATCGCACCGCATGATTGCATCGGTTCCAATGTAGAACTGGATGTACGACGTAATCAGGTTATGCGGGTGCTGCCACGGGAAAACGAAGCGCTGAATGAAATGTGGCTGTCAGATCGCGATCGTTTCAGTTATACCGGAATTTACAGCGAGCAACGCGCGCTGCGCCCTCAAATCAAGCAAGGCGATGAGTGGAAAGAAGTTGAATGGGAAACAGCCCTTGCTTATGCCTTAGAAGGGTTAAAAACTGTTCGAAACCAGAAGGGTGCCGAGCAGCTTGGCGCTTTGGCTTCCCCCAGCGCCAGTCTGGAGGAGCACTATTTACTGCAAAAACTCATGCGCGGTGTCGGTTCCAATAATATCGATCATCGCCTGCGTCAACAGGACTTCAGTGATCAGGATATTGCTCCGCTTTATCCTGCATTGGGGCAGGGTATTGCCGATCTACAGGAACTCGACGCGGCCCTCTTGATCGGTTCCTGGATACGTAAGGACCAACCCATAGCAGCACACCGCTTGCGTAAGGCAGCTTTGCGGGGCGCCAGCATCATGGCGGTCAATGCCTTGGATTACGAATTCAATTTTCCACTGACCGAAAGCCTGGTGAGTGCGCCGGCAGACATGTCCGCTAACCTGGCTGCCGTTATCAAGGCGTTGCTGAGCTTGAGTGGTAAATCGGCACCTGAGGGACTTACCAGTCTGTTGGAGAATGTCACGGTTCAGGATAGCCATCGGGAAGTCGCCCAACATTTATCCAATGCGGACAAGGCGTCCATCCTGATGGGTAACCAGGCAATGAGTCAGCCTGAGTTTGCGACTTTACGGGCGCTGGCCAATGTGGTTGCAGATTTGGCCGGTGCCAGGTTGGGCTATCTGAGTGAGGGCGCCAATACGGCGGGGGCCTGTCTGGCGGGCAGTTTGCCACACCGCGGACTGGCCGGTGAAACAGTCAGTCATCCTGGCAAGCACGCCTACGCCATGATTAATGAAGGCCTGGGCGCCTATGTACTGTTGGGTGTTGAACCAGAGTACGATTGTGCTAACTCGGGTAGAGCCCTGGCGGCAATGAACGATGCTGATTTTGTGGTCTGCCTGACATCTTTTGTCAGCGATGCAATGCGTGATTATGCTGATGTCATATTACCTATCAGTGTATTCGCTGAAACCGCGGGTACTTTTGTCAATGCTGAAGGCAAGTGGCAGTCATATCAGGGTGCGGTACAACCGTTGGAAGATGCCCGCCCAGCCTGGAAAGTCTTACGCGTGCTGGGTAATTTATTTGAGCTTGAAGATTTTGACTATGTTTCGGTGGATGAAGTGCGCAGTGAAATTGAGTCAGCCACCGCTTCACAGGCCGTATCGACCACAAGTGAATGGCGTTGCCCGACGTCTCTCAAAACGGGATCGAATGGATTAATGCGGGTCGGGCACTTGCCACTCTATGCGGTTGATCCATTGGTGCGCCGGTCGGAGCCATTGCAGGCGACCCGCGATACGATTATGGCCGCCGCCTACATAAATAGTAAGACAGCAAGCCAACAGGGTCTGTCCGCAAATCAAGAGGTGCGTGTGGTGCAGGCGCAATACAGCAACAAATTGCCGGTAGTGATTGATGAAGGCGTGCCTGATCAGTGCGTCTTCATTCCTGCCGGGGTGAAAGACAGTCAGACTCTCGGTGACGCTTACGGCAGCGTCGACTTACTGCAAGCGTGACGACGATAAGGTAAACGCGACACATGTTAGAGTGGATCCAATCAACAATTCCCGTATTCGCACTGCTACCGGAAGCGGTACAGGCGGTGATCGTCATTATGATCAAGATCCTCGTCATTACCCTGCCGCTCATGCTGTGTGTCGCCTACCTGACATTTGCGGAACGTAAAATCATCAGTGCCATGCAGGTACGCATGGGGACGACGCGAGTAGGACCGCGTGGTTGGTTACAACCTATCGCGGATGCGGTCAAATTGATGTTCAAGGAAATTATTATCCCATCCGGGG
>JAHEIJ010000071.1 GCA_024639445.1 Gammaproteobacteria bacterium | reverse complement strand
GATATCCTGGCGGTGGTCAAGCAGTTGCAGCCTGAAGTCGATGCCTGGTACACCGCCAACCTGCCCAGTTCTCGCAGTGCGGATGCGAATGTGCTGGCCGAGGTGATTCGAAATCAGACGAATGAGATAGAGGTGGTGGCCTGTCCCGATGTGCTCGCCGCCTGCGAGGCGGCAAAAGCGGCCGCGGGCGATGAGGATCGCATCCTGGTTTGCGGATCATTTTATACAGTGGCGGCGGCACTCAGCCACAGCATATAATGAGCCCTTGTTTTTAAGGCGCTGGGTTTACGGGCTGGGCGCCAACAGGCTAGAGGTTAAATTGGACAAACACGCTTTCAAGCAGCGAATTATTGGCGCCATTGTGTTGGTTGCTCTGGCCGTGATTTTTATTCCTATCCTGTTGCCGGGCCATCGTGATCTTGGCTTCTCCGACACCGAGTCTCATATTCCGCCCAAGCCCGACGAACTGAAAAACCTCAAGGTGCTTGAACTGGAGAAACCAATACCCGCGCCCGCACCTCGTGAGGTTGTCCGTACCCCCATTGATGAGCGTTCCCCGCCCGCGCCGAAGACCGAATCGGAAGCGCCGGCTGTCGAGCAGAAACCGGCAACAGCAGACAAAAAACCATCACCACCGCCGGTGAAGGAGACAAAAACCGATACCGCAACCACAACCACCCCCAAGGCATGGGTGGTCCAAGTGGGGAGTTTCAGTAAACGCGATAACGCGATGCGTCTGCGGGATCAGTTACGCAGTAAGGGTTACAAAACATTTGTTGAACAGATCAGTGCTGCGGACAAGATATTTTATCGGGTCCGGGTCGGGCCGGTTGTGTCCCGCAGTAATGCACTGGATTTGCAAAAGGAATTGCAGACCAAAATGAAGTTACAGGATACCGCGGTAGTGTCTCATCCATGACCCGGCATACCGTATTACAAAACAAGAACAGTTGGTTTAATGATCGGCGTTGATTACGCGATACTCGGCATATTGCTGATTTCCTCGTTTATTAGCCTGGTGCGTGGTTTCGTCAAAGAAGCCTTGTCACTGGTAGGCTGGGTGCTGGCATTCTGGGTATCACTCAGTTTTGCGGTTCCCCTCTCGAAGTTGTTTGAATCCAGTAGTGACGACCCCACCTTACGACTGATCATCGCCTTTGTAGTGCTATTTGTTTTGAGCCTTATTGTTTCCGCAGTAATTAACTTTTTTGCCTCGCGTCTTGTGCAACGTACGGGATTGACCGGCACGGACCGGTTTCTCGGGGTGATTTTTGGGTTTTTGCGTGGTGCCGTGCTGGTATCCGTGCTGGTGTTGTTAGCCGGTCTTACTACCTTGCCCAAGGAAGACTGGTGGGACGATTCCTTCCTGTTATTCCGCTTTCAGGCCATCGCTATGTGGGTTCGCGAACTTTTGCCAAGCGACGTGGCGGCAAGTTTTAATTTCTAAGCCGAGATCAAAGCAGGCTTGAGGTCGGTTATACTTACGCTTACAGCAAACTAGCCCCGCCGGGCAGAGGTCACAGTTCATGTGTGGGATCATTGGAATATTTGCCAGAAGTCCGGTCAATCAGGCGTTATATGATGGGCTGACCGTGTTGCAGCATCGTGGCCAGGATGCTGCCGGCATCGTGACCTGTGACGATAACCGCTTGTATATGCGAAAAGACAACGGCCTGGTACGGGATGTGTTCCATACCCGTCACATGCTGCGCCTTCACGGCAACATGGGTATCGGCCATGTGCGCTATCCCACCGCGGGCTGTTTCACTTCCGCACAAGCTCAGCCGTTTTATGTCAACTCGCCGTTTGGTATCACCCTGGGGCATAACGGCAATCTGACCAATGCCGAGGACCTGAAGCGTGATTTGTTCGTGGAAGACCGCCGGCATATCAACACAGATTCTGATTCGGAAATATTGTTAAATGTGTTTGCCCATGAATTGGAAGCCACGGGTAAACTGAAAATCACTCCCAGTGATATTTTCTCCGCTGTCAGTGGGGTGCATCACCGTTGCCGTGGGGCTTATGCGGTGGTGGGCATGATCACCGGCCATGGCCTGTTTGCCTTTCGCGACCCGCATGGCATTCGCCCGGTCGCCATTGGCCGCCGCCAGAGTAGTGAGGGCACGGAGTATATATTTGCTTCGGAAAGTGTTGCGATTGACGTATTGGGTTATGAACTCCTGCGTGATGTAGCTCCGGGTGAAGCGGTATTCATCGACATGGAAGGGGTAATGCATGCCAGCCAGTGTGCGGAACATCCCGAGTTAACACCCTGTATTTTCGAGCATGTCTATTTTGCCCGTCCGGACTCCCTGATGGACGGGATTTCCGTCTACAAAGCGCGTCTTCGCATGGGGGAATACCTGGCGAAGAAAATCCTGCGGGAGTTTCCGGATCATGACATCGATGTGGTGTTACCCATTCCCGATACCAGTCGCACCTCGGCCTTGCAGTTGTCTTATGACCTCGGGGTAAAGTACAGCGAAGGCTTCATCAAGAACCGTTATATCGGGCGCACCTTTATCATGCCGGGGCAGACCCAGCGAAAGAAATCCGTGCGCCAGAAACTCAATGCCATTGACCTGGAATTTCGCGGCAAGAATGTTTTGCTGGTGGATGACTCCATTGTGCGTGGCACCACTTCCCAACAGATTATCCAGATGGCACGCGATGCCGGCGCCAACAAGGTGTATTTTGCCTCGGCCGCGCCGCCGGTGCGTTACCCCAATGTGTATGGCATCGACATGCCCGCGGCCAATGAACTGATTGGACATGGTCGGGATGAGCAGCAGATCGCTGAGGCTATCGGCGCGGATCGATTGTTCTATCAGGAGCTTGATGACCTGGTAGAAGCGGTGAGGAAAAAAGCCAAAGGCATTGAGCGATTTGATACCTCGGTGTTCAACGGTGAATATGTGACCGGGGACGTGAGCCAGGATTATTTGCAACACATTGAGAATCTGCGTAAGGATTCGGCGCGTGGCGATACAACGGAAAAGGATAACGAGGTGGTTGAGATTTATAACACGGCCTAGTTGACAGTCTGGGCGGATTGACATAGTCTTTTCTTCAGCGCCGATTTGAACTCAGCTTGCGGGCGCATAACAAATACAGCTAAAGAGAGCAGGACCTGCTTTAGCGTGCGCTGAGCGGGTTTTTTTGTGCGTATTATTCAGCGGGAGCCAACGGTGGTTCCAATATCAAGACAACGGGTGAGCAATATGGACTTCGAGAATGACGAATGGGGATTTGATACCCTCGCGGTGCGCGCCGGCCAGCAACGTACGGCGGAACACGAACATGCCGAACCGATTTTTCCGACTTCCAGCTACGTGTTTGACAATGCGGCCCAGGCAGCTGCGCGGTTCAAAGGGGAGGAAGCGGGCAATATATATTCACGCTTTACCAATCCCACGGTGCGGACTTTTGAACAACGCCTGGCGGCACTGGAAGGCGGTGATTCCTGCGTGGCCACGTCTTCCGGCATGGCGGCCATACTCAGCACATGCATGGCGTTATTGAAAAGTGGTGATCACGTTGTTTCATCCCGCGCCATTTTTGGCAGCACCGTGGTGCTGTTCAATAAATACATTACGCCGTTTGGGGTGGAGGTCAGCTATGTGCCGCTGACGGACCTGCAAGCCTGGCGCGAAGCGATTCGACCAGAAACCCGACTCCTATTTCTGGAAACACCCTCCAATCCCTTAACCGAGGTGGCGGACATTGCCGCGCTGGCCGAGTTGGCACAGGAACATGATTGCCTGCTGGTGGTGGATAATTGTTTTTGCACGCCGGCCTTGCAACAACCGTTGCATCTTGGTGCCGATATCGTGATTCATTCCGCCACCAAATATATTGATGGCCAGGGCCGTTGTATAGGGGGTGCCGTGGTGGGCAACAAGGAACTGGTCGGCGAGGGCGTGTACGGTTTCCTGCGCACCGCCGGTCCCACCATGAGTCCGTTTAATGCCTGGGTCTTTCTCAAGGGACTGGAGACGCTACACTTGCGCATGAAGGCACACAGCGAGAATGCGCTGCAGCTTGCCCACTTCCTGGAAGGACATGCGGCGGTTAGTCGCGTTTATTACCCGGGGCTTGAAAGTCACCCGCAACATCAACTCGCGAGTCAGCAACAATCGGGGTATGGCGGGGTGCTGGCGTTTGAAGTGAAGGGCGGGCAGGAGGCGGCATGGAAGATCATCGACAACACCCACATGCTGTCGATTACGGCCAACCTGGGTGATACCAAGTCAACGATTACTCATCCCGCTACCACCACCCATGGCCGGCTTAGCGATGAAGAACGGCAGGAAGCGGGCATTCAACCGGGAATGATTCGGATTGCAGTCGGGTTGGAAGATATCGAGGACATCAAGGCCGATTTACAACGGGGATTAGCCTGAACCGTATTGCCTTGGCGTTACGCTGTTCGTAAAAGATGATAGCTGAGTGCGGAGCTCAACTATATAAAAAACATGTTTAATTAGAACAATTCCAATTTCTAATACGCTAAAATGCCTCGCACTGGCTGTCAGTAATGATACATAGTAAAACGGTAAAGTATTTATAACCTGATGTTAATTATCAGGTTGTCACGCGCCAGAAAAGAGAGATGCAGATAAATGATCTACATCAAAAAGATGCTTGAGATGCGGCTAACATAGGACTAATCTTCAGAATATGTTGTTATTCTAATATTAGTGATATTCCACTATCCAGGAGATCAAAATGTTGAAGTTTATCGGTGGATTTGTAATCGGCATCGTATTATTGGGTGTCGTCATGTTCTATAAAGCGGGTTCGTTCATGTTCAATGAATTCGAAAGTCCGTATAGCGTGGAAGAGACGGCTGCCCGCATCCAGCGCAATATTCAGCGCCTGGAAGGTCGGGGCTGGAAACTGTCCGGTCTGCGTGATCCTTCCAAGGCCGTGGCGGCCTCCGGCACCAACGTAATGCCGGTTTTGTTGGTCGAAGCTTGTAGCACCAAGTATTCCGCTCCGCTGCTGAAAGATGATGAAACCCGCGCGCTGTCTATCTTGATGCCCTGTACCATCACCGTGTACAAGAAGGATAACGGCAAGACCTATATCACTCTGATGAATTCCGGCCTCATGGGTCAAATGTTTGGCACAAATGTCGCCAAAATCATGGGTGAAGTGGCCAAGGATCAGAAAGAATTCGTGAGTTTCGATCCGAAGCAACCGGCTCCGCCGTTGATTAAAATTCGTCCCGGTGGTGGTGGCGCTGGTGGTAAGGATGTTGGTGGCTGTTAATTCCACCTGTGGCTGGCTCACGCAAGGAGCCAGCCATCATTGTATGTATAAGACCAATGTCTTTTGAGGAGTGATCATGTCAATCCCGAGAATACAATTTCTGGCCGTTGGCGCCCTGGCCATCCTGTTTATGCTCGCAGGGATGGCCAATGCCAGTGTCGAGAAATCCAAGGCCGCTGCCAAGGCGCCTGCAGTGGCAGCCGCAACTGATAAAAAACCTGCCAAGGAGTCAAAATCCACGGCGGACCATTCCAAGTTTAAGGAACTGGACAAGAATTTCAAAACCGGTCCGGACGTGACCAAGGCCTGTCTGGAATGCCATACCGAAGCGGCCAAACAGGTACATAAGACCAAGCACTGGAACTGGGAATGGGTTAACCCCCAGACCAAGCAGAAGCTGGGTAAGAAAAATGTAATTAATAACTTCTGTACTTCGGTAGAGTCCAACCAGACCTTCTGTAGTGCCTGTCACGTCGGTTATGGCTGGAGTGATGACTCTTTCGACTTTGCTAAAGAAGAGAATGTCGATTGTATCGTTTGCCACGATACGACGGGTAAATACAAGAAGATCCCGGGTTTATCCGGCCATCCGAACTACAAGTCCATGGAATGGCCGCCGCACTCCGGCCGGTTCCGTCCAGCGGTTGACTTGAAGAAGATTGCCCAGAACGTGGGTAAGACCAGTCGCCAGACCTGTGGTTCCTGTCACTTCTTCGGCGGTGGCGGTAATGCAGTGAAACACGGTGATCTTGATACGTCACTGATCAATCCAGGTCATGCTCTCGATGTTCATATGGAAACCAATGGCCTGAATATGACCTGTGGTGATTGCCACCTGAGCGATTCCCATGAAGTCTCGGGCAGCCGTTATGCCCCGACGGCTTCAGATGATAAAGGGGCCTTGATTCGTGGCAGCCAGGATGAGCGTAATCCGACCACCTGCGTGGCCTGTCATGGTAATGAGCCGCATGTCACAGAAGCGAAGCTCAATCACCATACCGACAAGATTGCTTGTCAGACCTGCCATATTCCAGCCTATGCGCGTGGCAACCTGCACACCAAGATGACCTGGGACTGGTCTACCGCCGGCAAGCTGGATGAAAAGGGCCATCGCATTCGCACCAAGGGCAGTGAAGGGCGTGACCTGTACGATAGTAAGAAAGGTCACTTTACCTATGAGCGCTACGTGATTCCGGAATATGTCTGGTTCAACGGCAATGTGCGCTTTACGCTGTTCGGTGAGAAAGTCGATACCGACAAGGTCAAGATCAATGAGTTTCTGGGCAGTGCCGATGATCCGGATGCCCGTATCTGGCCGGTTAAAGTCTTCCGCGGTAAACAGCCTTATGATGTCGGCAACGAAACCCTGGCGGTGTTCCATACCGCAGGCAAGGATGATGCGGCCTTCTGGGGCAACTATGACTGGGATAAAGCCCTGGCCGCCGGTATGAAGGCGATGGACGTTGAATACAGCGGCAATATGAAGTTCGTTGAGACTGAAATGTCCTGGCCCATTACCCATATGGTCGCACCCAAGGAAGATGCATTGACCTGTGCGCAGTGCCATAAAGAAAATGGCCGGCTGCATGCGATTCAGGACATCTATATGCCGGGTCGCAACAATACACCGATCATCGATAAGATGGGTTGGACGCTGGCTTTGTTAGCCCTGATCGGCGTGCTGATTCATGGTCTCATCCGCATCGTTACGAGTAAGAGGGGATAATACGATGGAAAGAATTTATATTTTCAAGCGGTTTGAACGTTTCTGGCACTGGTCTCAGGCCGCGCTCATCTTGTTCCTGATGCTCACGGGCTTTGAGATCCATGGTACCTATGTGTTCTTTGGGTATGAAGATGCAGCGAGCTATCACACCACCGCTGCCTGGACCCTGGTTGGCTTATGGGTATTCGCCGTGTTCTGGACCATCACCACCGGTGAATGGAAACAGTACATCCCCACCATGGATAAAGTGGATGCAATGCTGAAGTATTACCTGACCGGTATCTTCACCGACGCACCGCATCCTTTTAAGCAAACCCGCGTCACCAAGCACAACCCGTTGCAACGTCTGGCCTATTTGTTTGTACTGGTGATTATCAATCCCATTATCTGGACAACCGGCTGGTTCTACCTTTTCTACAATTCCTGGAGTTCCTGGGGAGTGGGCTGGTTAAGTCTGGAGTGGGTGGCGTTTTTCCATGTGATTGCCGCCTTCCTGATGTTGATCTTCGTGATCGCGCATGTCTATCTGACTACAGCAGGCGCTACACCTCTGGCGCATATCAAGGCGATGATTACCGGTTGGGAAGAAACCCATTAACGATATGAGTGTTACTTGAAATATGATGAAGGGAATGAGATTAAACTCCCTGCAAAGCCCCAAGTTACTTGGGGCTTTGTTATTTACACTTTGCGCTCTACCGGCAACGACAGTGACCGCCGAAACGGCGCTCAGTGATGTCGACGCTATTCCCCATGTGGGCAAGCGGGCACGCGAAAGCTTTGTGGACTACCTTTATGCGGATCCATACAAGGCCTATGCGATTGGACCGGGCGGTGCCTGGGCCTGGCAGGAAGCCAAGTCTTCATCCGAGGAAGCAACCCGGGCCGCGATTGAGTACTGTCAACGCTATAGCCAGCAGAAGTGCGTACCCTATGCAGTCAATGACAAACTGGTATTCGATCGGGAGAACTGGCCCAAGCTATGGGGTCCCTACCTGTCGAAAGCCGAGGCGAAAAAAGTGCCGGTGGGCAACCGGGTAGGGCAACGCTTTTATGATTTGGCGTTCAAGGATGAAAAAGGCAAACGTAGAACAATATCGGATCTGCGTGGCAAGGTGGTGTTTGTGCACTTCTGGGGTTCCTGGTGTCCCGCCTGCATGATCGAGTTTCCCTCGCTGGTACGTTTGCAAAAACAAATCAACCAGGAACTGGGTCAGCAAGTTGAGCTGGTAATCCTGCAGGCGCGTGAACCCTTCAGTGAATCCCTGCGCTGGGCGAAAAAGAACGGCTTTGATGATATCCGCTTGTATGACTCCGGCGCGAAGTCACTCTCCGACACGGAAATGCTACTTGCAGATGGAACTCGTATTCCGGATCGTGAGATTTCCAAAACCTTCCCCACCAGTTTAGTGCTCGATAAAAATGGCGTGGTAGTGTTTTACCACAGTGGCCCGGTGAACAACTGGCTGGAGTATGTGGAATTTTTCCGCGACGCAGCACTCGGATCTTGATTCAGTAAACAACTTCATGCTTGTGTTGCATCGACCTGTTGAACTAGCAACGCAGGGCCGGACAGTCATCACAGCGTGAAGTCTTAAAAACTTTTTTTGATAACCATGTGTTGCAGTGTAACGGCGGTTATCACATCTTGCGTGTTATTATTCCGGCGCAATCAGAATCGCGTGTTTTAACTTTAGAAATTCCTTGCGCTTGGCCATGGAATCCGGAATCAGGGTTGATTCGCCCATCATGTAGATCACCATCATGCGTCCCCTGATCTCGGCTTGCTCGTGGGAAAAGCCCGCTTCGGAAAACATCCAGGCGGCAAATGTGAAGCGTTTTTTCAGCGACCGTTTGAATACCCTGTTGGCATTGCTATCCATTTGCGCCCAGTGCCAGATGGCCAGGTCATAACGGGCCAGGCCAATTGACATGACTTGTTCCATCAGCCGCCAGATGCGTTCCTTCGGGGGGCCTGCAAAGTGTTTCGCAGCCTCAATCGCGGCATCGGTCATTTCTCGTTCCCAATAATCCAGCAGGGCATCATACAGTTCCCTGCGATTCTTGAAGTGCCAGTAGAAGCTGCCGCTGGTAACACCGAGTTGCTCGGCGAGCGGGACGATCTTCACGCTCTCCACACCCGCTTTACTCAAAAGCTCAAGCGCACCGCGTATCCAGTCGTCACGGCAGAGTCGGTCTGATTTAGTAACAGCCATAGTGTGGGTAAGTAAAATTTATATTAAAGTGTGATACTACCATAGAGTTGTCTATGCTATAGTAGCACCGTAGAGTAGTCTATGGCATAAGCATACAATATTCTCACTTAGCCAGTCAGCAGGAAACCGGGATCTAAAACTTATAATTAGGAGGTGCCCGCGATGTTTAGAAATATGAAAACCACCTGGAATATATTCCTGGTTACGGGTCTGACCGTTGCAATCATCATGGGTGCCTTGACTCAGCCAGCCCAGGCCAGGGAGGACGCGGTTCCCAAGGG
>JAHEIJ010000316.1 GCA_024639445.1 Gammaproteobacteria bacterium | reverse complement strand
TGGATTCACTCGCGATTGCCAGTGGTTCTCGGGGCATGGCGGAAGGACAGGCCATCGACCTGGGCGCCGTCGGCAAAACGCTCAATGTTGCCGAACTGGAAAGTATGCATGTCCATAAAACCGGTGCCTTGATCCGCGCCAGTGTCAAACTCGGTGCCCTGTGCCAACCGGGCATCGACGGCGCCACCCTTAAAAAGCTTGATCATTTCGCCAAATGTATAGGCCTGGCATTTCAGATCCAGGACGACATACTGGATGTAGAAGGGGATACCGAGACCCTCGGTAAACTACAAGGTGCCGATCAAGCGTTGAACAAGCCCACTTACCCCGCCCTGATCGGGTTGGAGAGTGCGCGTGAAATGGCGCGCGAACTGCATGAAGATGCCCTCCGGAGCCTCGATAATCTGGGTGAAGAGGCCGATCCGTTACGCTGGCTGGCCGATTACATTATTCAGCGATCACACTGAATCGAATCATTTTTCCCTTACACAACTCAGGGAAATATTTCACTTGCATGTCAGCCTGCATCGGCCCATGATCTTTTATTAACCCGAGTCATTTTTGAGTAGTTATGTCCGAGCCCGAGTTCCCGCTATTAGCCAGCATTAATGACCCCGCTGACCTGCGTGAGTTATCCAACCCGGAACTCAAGTCGCTGGCAGAGGAATTACGCCAATTTCTGATCCATTCCATCAGCCAGACCGGAGGCCATCTTGCCGCCGGCCTGGGCACCGTGGAACTGACCCTCGCATTGCACCATGTGTTTGAGGCCCCCGATGATCGCCTGGTATGGGACGTGGGACATCAAAGCTACCCGCATAAAATCATCACCGGTCGACGTGAACAAATGCCCAGCCTGCGACAACGCGGGGGCCTGGCCGGATTCCCCAAACGGGGAGAAAGTCCCTACGATACATTTGGCGTAGGCCACTCGAGCACCTCCATCAGTGCGGCCCTGGGAATGGCGATTGCCGCGCAACAAGAGCAAAGTGATCGCCGCGTAGTTGCCATTATTGGCGACGGTGCCCTCACCGCCGGGATGGCATTTGAAGCGCTCAATCATGCCGGGGATCTGGACGCCAACCTGCTGGTGATTCTGAATGACAATGACATGTCCATCTCGCCCAATGTCGGCGGCATGTCGAATTACTTTGCCAAAGTGCTCTCCGGCAAACTGTATTCCACGGTACGCGAAGGTAGTAAAAAAGTTCTCGGGGTCATGCCGCCGGTGTGGGAACTGGCGCGTCGTGCGGAAGAACATGTGAAAGGTATGGTCGCGCCCGGCACCTTGTTTGAAGAATTGGGCTTCAATTATATCGGGCCCATCGACGGCCATGATCTGGATACGCTGGTCACTACCCTGCGTAACCTGCGCGCCCTGAAAGGCCCGCAATTCCTGCACATTGTCACCACCAAGGGCAAGGGCTTTACCCCGGCGGAAGAAAATCCCTGTACCTACCACGGCGTGGGACGTTTCAACCCGGAATCAGGCAAGCTCGAGAAGAAGCCCTCCAGCGGTCCGACTTATACCCAGGTGTTCAGCGACTGGTTATGTGACATGGCCGCCCAGGATGAAAGCCTCATCGGCGTTACCCCCGCCATGCGGGAAGGCTCGGGGCTGGTCCGATTCGCCGAGCTATACCCGAAGCGGTATTTCGATGTCGGTATTGCGGAACAACATGCCGTCACGCTCGCAGCCGGCATGGCCTGCGATGGCTGGAAACCCGTGGTCGCCATCTACTCCACCTTTCTACAGCGTGCGTATGATCAGTTGATTCACGACGTTGCGTTACAGAATTTACCGGTGCTGTTCGCCATTGATCGCGCAGGCTTGGTGGGACCTGACGGCCCGACCCATGCAGGCAGTTTTGACCTAAGCTTCCTGCGAGCCATTCCCAACATGGTGATCATGGCGCCGGCTGATGAGAATGAATGCCGGCAAATGCTCACTACCGGTTACCAATGCAACGGCCCGGCGGCGGTACGTTATCCCCGCGGCCAGGGTCCGGGGATCGAAGTCGACGCATCTCTGACCCCTCTCCCCCTTGGTAAAGGGAAAATTGAACGCCAGGGTCAGCGTATCGCCTTCCTGTCCTTTGGTTGTCTCCTGCCAAAGGCACTAACTGCCGCCGAGCACTATGATGCCAGCGTGGCCAATATGCGCTTCATCAAACCCCTGGATGACAATCTGTTACTCGAGCTGGCGGCCAGCCACGACTTACTGGTCACGCTGGAAGATAACGCGGTAATGGGTGGTGCAGGCAGTGCCGTAAATGAAAGCCTGGCGGCCCACCGGAAGCTGATCCCGGTACTTAATCTCGGATTGCCCGATTGCTTCCAGGATCATGGCACGCGAGAGGAATTGCTGACTGACGCGGGCCTTGACAGCAATGCTATAATCGCCGCCGTTGATGCATATTTAGATCATCAACCACTTGCCAAAACTGTAACACTCGCTTAAAGTCCTAGCAATTTAGTCGGAAATTACCATGGCCGCCAGTTACACCCTGAAAATCCTGACGGATTTTGCCGCAGCCCATTACCTGCGCAACTATGAAGGCGTCTGTAGCCGCCTCCACGGCCATAACTGGAAGGTTGAGGTACAAGTGTTGGCCCGGCAACTGGACGAGATTGGTATGGGGGTGGACTTTAAAGTCATCAAGGACGCCACCAAGTCCTTGATCGGCGAGCTGGATCACTACAACCTGAATGATCGGCCGCCGTTTGACACCATTAATCCCACTGCCGAGAACATTGCCGCTTATCTTTATGCTGAGTTGTCGCTGCAGTTGAACACCAAGACAGTGAAAGTGGATGCAGTCACCCTGTGGGAAACAGACCGGGCCTGTGTCACCTATACAGAGGAATAAAACAAAATGAGTGCTGTAATCGAAGACGTACAGAACAGTAAAGACACTCGCCAAATACCCATTAACAAG
>JAHEIJ010000315.1 GCA_024639445.1 Gammaproteobacteria bacterium | reverse complement strand
CTTCATTCGCCGCTTACCGGCTTTTTGTTTTTCCAACAGCTTGCGCTTACGGGTCACGTCCCCCCCATAACACTTGGCGGTCACATTTTTGCGTAAGGCTTTAACATTAGTTCGCGCGACAATCTTGGATCCCACTGCCGCCTGAATAGCTACCTCATACATCTGGCGCGGAATGATCTCTTTCATTTTATCCGCCAGATCCCGACCCCGTGACTGTGACGCTTCGCGATGTACAATCAGGGATAACGCATCAACTTTTTCGCCATTAATCAGGATATCCAGTTTCACCAGGTTGGCGGATTGAAAACGGTTAAATTCGTAGTCCAGTGAAGCATAACCTCGGCTCACGGATTTGAGACGATCAAAGAAATCCAGCACGATTTCATTCATCGGTAACTCATAGCTGATTGCCACCTGATTACCGAGATACTGCATGGATTTTTGCACGCCACGTTTTTCAATGCAGAGATTGATGACATTACCGACATAATCCTGCGGCACCAGAATGTTAGCGGTAATGATTGGCTCACGGATTTCCTCGATGTAGTTGGGTTCGGGCATATCAGCCGGGTTATCGATGCGGATGATTTCACCGGCGGTGGTTAACACTTCAAATACCACCGTCGGCGCGGTAGTAATCAGATCCAGGTCGTATTCCCGCTCCAGCCGTTGCTGGATGATTTCCATGTGTAACATGCCAAGGAAACCACAACGAAAACCAAAACCCAGTGCCTGCGAGGTTTCCGGTTCATAGAACAGGGCCGCATCATTAAGGCGTAATTTTCCCAGGGCTTCGCGCAGGTTTTCATAATCGTCACCCACCACGGGAAACAGCCCGGCAAACACCTGTGGTTGAATGGGCTTGAAACCGGGCAAGGGTTCTGTGGCGGGCTTGTCGGCATGGGTGATGGTGTCGCCCACCGGTGCGCCATCCACTTCCTTGATGCCGGCAATTACATAGCCCACCTCGCCTGCCCTGAGGGCATCGATATCGGTCCGCTTGGGGGTAAATATCCCGACCTTGTCGATCTGGTAGTCACGCGCCACGTTCATGATGCGGGCTTTCTGTTTCGGCTTGAGGGTCCCCTGCATGACGCGCACCAGGGAAATCACCCCCATGTAATTATCGAACCAGGAATCGATAATCAGGGCCTGCAGCGGTGCCTCGGGATCGCCCTTTGGCGGCGGGATTTTCCGCACAATGTCTTCCAGCAGGTCTTCCATCCCTGCGCCAGTCTTGGCACTGACATGTTCGGCCTCGCTGGCCTCGATCCCGATGATTTCCTCGATTTCCTGGATGACCCGTTGCGGATCAGCGGCCGGCAGATCGATTTTATTCAATACTGGCAACACCTCAAGCCCTTGCTCGATGGCGGTATAACAATTGGCCACGCTCTGGGCTTCCACCCCCTGTGACGCATCCACCACCAGCAACGCACCTTCACAGGCGGCCAGTGAGCGGGAGACCTCATAAGAGAAATCCACATGCCCGGGCGTATCGATGAAGTTAAGCTGATAGGTCTGACCATCGCGTGCCGGGTAATTGAGCGTCACACTCTGGGCCTTGATGGTAATACCACGCTCCCGTTCCAGGTCCATGGAATCCAGCACCTGTTCGGCCATCTCCCGATCGGTCAACCCGCCACAAATATGAATCAGGCGATCCGCCAGGGTGGACTTGCCATGATCAATGTGGGCGATGATCGAGAAATTACGTATATGGCTTAAATCTGTCACGAGATTCCTAAATAGTCTTCATAAATGAAAAAGGCGCTAAAAGCGCCTTTTTCTGCACTGCGGAATCGAGCTGTACCGCGCCCGCATTGTAACGAATTTCAGGGTTGGCTGAAATACTGCGCAAGGGCAGACTCATCTAGAAAATAATGGCAAATTTCTACGTCCCCTTCAGCGCACAGCACCGGAATCCGGGTGCCATAGCGGGATTCCAGCTCGGGACGGGCCAGAATATCAATCACCTCAAGCTCAAACACCCCCTGTTGCCGACTCGGGTCCAGCTCATCCAGCATGGCATCACACAGATGACAGCCACTGCGAACATAGACCGTCAGTCGCTTCACTCTTCCGGGATCTTCAATGGCAGGAATACCGGCGCTTCACCGCGTTGGATCAGCACCGGCACCGACTTGCCCTCCGGCAATTGTTTCACCAGTTTGGCAAACTGCTCGGCGCTGGTGACATCCTGATTATTAATCATCAGGATGACATCCCCCGGCCGAATACCGGCTGAGCGGCCCGGTCCTGATTCAACGCCGCGCACCACCACGCCGCGGTTACCCAGTTCCAACTGCTTGCGTTGCTCCGCGGTGAGGGATTGCACCCGCAGTCCCAGCTTGTCGGATTCAGTCTTGCCCTTTTCGACCGGACGCTGCTCGGCCAGTTCCTCTTCAGATGGTAACTCGGCTATGGTCACCCGTAGAGTTTTGTTTTTGCCTTCACGGATCACCGTGACCTTGGACTTGCTGCCGATGGCGGCCTGCCCCACGGCGAGGGGCAGATCCGAGGAACGGATGATCTTCTTGCCGTTGAAATCAACAACCACATCACCCACTTTGAAGCCGGCTTTCGCCGCCGGGCTCTCCGGTAAAACACGCAGTACAACTGCACCGCGAGGTTGTTTCATGCCGAAAGATTCGGCCAATTCCCGATTCACATCCTGGATCAGGATCCCCAGCCAGCCACGGGACACCCTACCCTTGGTCTTGAGTTGCTGCACCACATCAATCGCAACATCCACCGGGATCGCAAATGACAGTCCCATGAAGCCACCGGTACGGCTGTAGATCTGGGAATTAATCCCCACCACCTCACCATCCAGGTTAAACAACGGGCCACCGGAGTTACCTGGGTTAATGGCCACATCAGTCTGGATAAAAGGCACATAGTTTTCACTTGGCAGGTTGCGTCCCATGGCGCTGACTACTCCGA
>JAHEIJ010000314.1 GCA_024639445.1 Gammaproteobacteria bacterium | reverse complement strand
CAGGCAGGTGTTGCCCATGATAGGTGTGGTGCTGTGTTTGAACCCGCATTCTTGTGGGTGACGCAGTACCAGCTTACCGCCGGCCATGCCTTTGCCGACATAGTCATTGGCATCACCTTCCAGGTACATATGCAGTCCACCGGCATTCCATACGCCCAAACTTTGCCCGGCAGTCCCTGTCAGATTCAGCACTATTGGCGCACCTTCCATCCCAAGGTTGCCGTGACGCACTGCGATCTCGCCGGACAGACGTGCACCAATGGAGCGATGTGTATTTTTCACGCTATAGCTGAATTTAGCCCCGGTCTTGTTCTCGATAGCATCGAGGGCATCCGTGACCATAGTCTCGGCCAGTTCACCTTTATCAAAGGGCTCGTTCCTGGGCTCGGTGCAATAACGTGGTTTGTTATCGGCAACGCCGCCATCGGAGAGTAGTGGTGTCAGATCCAGGGCCTGCTGCTTGTCGGTCTCACCTTCCAGGATTTCGAGTAGATCGGTGCGACCAATTAGATCCGTGAGTTTACGCACACCAAGGGAAGCCATGAGTTCGCGGACTTCTTCCGTCACGAAACGGAAATAGTTCATGACCCATTCGACTTCGCCACGATAATGTTCCATGCGCAGCACATTATCCTGGGTGGCGACACCGGTGGCGCAGTTGTTCAGATGACAAATACGCAGGTATTTGCAGCCCATGGCGATCATCGGGCCGGTACCAAAACCAAAACTTTCAGCGCCGAGTATCGCCGCCTTGATAATGTCCTGGCCAGTCTTTAAGCCGCCGTCAGTTTGCAGACGGACCTTGTCGCGCAGATCGTTGGCACGCAACAGTTGATGGGTTTCGGTCAGACCCAGTTCCCATGGACTGCCGGCATACTTCACCGAGGTCAGGGGTGAGGCGCCGGTACCGCCGTCATAGCCGGAGATGGTGATCAGGTCCGCATAAGCTTTCGCTACACCCGCGGCAATGGTGCCGACGCCGGCTTCGGCCACAAGTTTGACGGAAACCAGACCATTCGGGTTGACCTGTTTGAGATCAAAAATGAGCTGGGCCAGATCTTCAATCGAGTAAATATCGTGATGCGGCGGTGGTGATATCAATGAGACGCCCGGCTTGCAGTAACGCAGTTCGGCGATGAGATTATTGACCTTATGGCCTGGCAACTGACCGCCTTCACCCGGCTTGGCACCCTGGGCGATTTTGATTTGCATGACTTCGGCATTGCGCAGATAGGCAGGTGTTACGCCAAACCGGCCGGATGCCACTTGCTTGATCTTGGAACGACGATCGTTGTCATAACGTGCCGGATTTTCTCCGCCCTCGCCGGAGTTTGAACGTCCACCCAGGCGATTCATGGCTTGTGCCAGGGTTTCATGTGCTTCGGGGGAGAGCGCGCCGAGACTCATTGCTGCCGAATCAAAGCGTTTTACGATTTGCTCTATCGGTTCGACTTCGTCAATCGAAACAGGGGTAATATCCTCGCGAATTTTCAGCAGATCTCGAAGGTTTATGGGCCGACGATGATTGACTAAATTGGCATATACCTGGTACTTGGCGTAGTCGCCTGACTTCACCGCTTGCTGCAAGGTTTGCACAATATCAGGATTGTAAGCGTGATCTTCACCACCATGGATGTACTTTAACAGCCCACCCTGCTCAATGGATTTGCGATTATTCCAGGCGTATTTGCAGAGGGCACGCTGATCCGCTTCCAGGTCCTCGAAGCGACTGCCCTGAATGCGATTGGTGGTACCGTTGAAACACAAGTCAACCACATCCTGTTGCAGACCGACTGACTCAAACAACTGGGCACCGCGGTAACTTGAGATGGTGGAAATCCCCATCTTGGAGATGATTTTATAGAGACCCTTGTTAATGCCCTGACGATACTGGCCATCCAGTTTGCAGGCATCCTGTTCGGTGATTTCCCGCGAACGAATCATTTCGCGGATTACTTCATAAGCCAGGTAGGGATAAATGGCGGTGGCGCCGTAGCCGATCAGGGCGGCGAAGTGATGGGGATCGCGCGCCGTGCCGGTTTCAATAACCAGGTTGGTATCACAACGCAGGCCGGTTTGAATCAGGCGATGATGGACTGCACCGGTTGCCAGCAAGGCATGCACTGGCACCTTGTTGGGATCGATATCGAAGTCACTTAACACCAGGATCACTTTGCCGTTATTTACAGCCGCCACGGCTTCGTCGCAGATAGTTTCAATGGCGTCGCGTAGTGACTGATCCGCCGGGCGATTCAGGCTAATGTATTGATGAGTGTAGTTAGGGTTGTCTTTATCCAGTGCAAGCAGGTGTTTGAATTTACTGCTGGACAGCACGGGTGAGTCGACCAACAGGCGAGCTGCATGCTCGGGGGTTTCCTCAAACATGTTGTGTTCGCGACCGAAACAGGTCTCCAGTGACATGACGACCTGTTCGCGAATCGGATCAATCGGCGGGTTGGTGACCTGGGCAAACTGCTGACGGAAATAATCGTAGGGTGAGCGTACGTGTCGCGACAGTACCGGGAACGGAGTGTCGTCTCCCATGGAGCCGATGGCTTCCTGGCCGTTTTCCGCCAGCACGCGAATAATCTGATCACGTTCCTCAAAGCTGACCTGGAACAGCTTCTGACTGGTGATAGCCTGTTCCGGAGCCATGATACTGTTGCAGCTTTCTTCTTCCAGGCGTGATTCCAGCCGCAAAGCATGATCCTTGAGCCACTGTTTGTACGGATGGTTTTTTTTCAAATGGCTATCGATGTCTTCGGGTAACAACAATTCACCGGTATCCGTGTCCACCGCCACCATCTGGCCGGGCTTGAGTCGCCCCTTGCTTTGGACTTCTTCCGGGCTGTAGTCATAGACACCGATTTCCGAAGCCAGGGTGATATAGCGGTCTTTGGTCACCACCCAGCGGGCAGGACGTAGCCCATTACGGTCCATGGAACAG
>JAHEIJ010000313.1 GCA_024639445.1 Gammaproteobacteria bacterium | reverse complement strand
CAATACCATTCTGTTTGATACCCTGGATCCGAAAACGCTGGGATCACTGATCGCGCTCTATGAGCACAAGATATTTGTCCAGGGTGTGATCTGGAATATCAATTCATTTGATCAGTGGGGCGTTGAACTGGGCAAGCAACTGGCATCACATATTCTTGCGGAACTGGAAAATGAAAATGCCGTGACTGATCATGATAGCTCGACCAACGGCCTGATTAATTATTACAAGTCACATCGGGACATAATAAGTAAGAAACATTAAGGCTATTTCTCATCAAGTGGGCAGGTACCAAGTTCGTATAGAACGACAGGTTATTGCATGCGCCACTGGCTCTGTCGGTAATAGGGCATCATTTCAGGAATCAGGGCCTTGAGGGTTTGTTCCCGGTTTTCCGGTGCCGGGTGGGTGCTGAGAAATTCCGGTACCCGGCCACCCCCGACCTTGTTCATTTTTTGCCAGAGAGTGACCGCCGCATGCGGATCGTAACCGGCCTTGGCAGCCAGCTCGATGCCCATGCGATCCGCCTCGGCCTCCGATTCCCGGCTGTTGGGCAGTTCAATCGCCAGCTTGGCCGCGACCGCGGCGCCTGCCACGGCCGCGCCTTTATTATCGGTTGCCACTCCGACGGCCAGTACGGCAAGTGATGTGCCCATCGCCACGGACATGCGCTCCGCCGTATGGTTAGCCAGCGCATGGGAAATTTCATGAGCCATGACCTGGGCCAGTTCATCGTCGGTTGGTTTAACTTGTTGAATCAAGCCTGTATAGATTGCCATTTTTCCGCCAGCCATACACCAGGCATTGACGACCTTGGGATCGTCGATCACTTTGACGCTCCATTCCCAGCGCCGGGTTTCCGGCCGCATCTTGATCGCCTCGGCAATCAGGCGATTGGTAATGGTCTGCACCCGTTTGGTGACAGCCGGGTCATTATCCAGCTTGCCCTGCTTGGCCAGGGGTTGCAGCATTTCAGTATAGGCCTGCTTGGAGGCGACAATCGCCTGTTCTTCCGACACCAGCATGAGTTGACTGCGGCCGGTGGGGCTGGTGGCACAGGCCATGATCAGGCTGGTGAGCAGCAGCAGAGAAACCTGTCTAAAAGATCGGTTCATTTTCATAAGAATATTCAACAGTAACCTGGTTACGAGAACAGTTATCAAAGTAGCGGATAATTAATATTATATAGAGTATATCGCTTTTGCAGGGACTGGGAATCCTGCGAATTCGCATCAAGGAGAAAACAAGGTTTCAGGGCGATTTAGTAGGGGGGAAAGGAGCTGTAAGGGTGAGAGGATTTATGAAATACATCCCTGTATTTCACCTTCGGCCTGACGGCCTCTGGCCTGCCTTCGGCAGTTCAAAATTGCTCCCGGCAATTTTGTGAACCTCTTTTGAGGTTCCAATTCCCCGACCTGCATTCAAAAATAAAAAAGCCGGTCTCCATGTTCAATGAAAAACCGGCTTTTTTATTTTTTCATTTGGTCGGCGTGAGAGGATTCGAACCTCCGACCCCTTCGTCCCGAACGAAGTGCGCTACCAGGCTGCGCTACACGCCGATAAAGGATCAGTAATTGCGGTTGACGGCGAAGTGGGCGAGGGCGATGAGTGCGTCCTTGTATTCAGACGCCGGGATGATGCTCAATGCCTCGACGGCCAGGTCAGCCTCCGCCTTTGCGCAGCGCGCAGTGTAGTCGATGGCCCCAGTGGATTCAATGGTTTCCAGGATCTGGTCAATGGCATCCAGGCCGCCCTGTTCGATGGCCTGGCGAATAATCTGCGCCTGTTGGGGGTTGCCCTCACGCATAGCATGGATCAGCGGCAGGGTCGGTTTACCTTCCGCCAGGTCGTCACCGACATTCTTGCCGGTGGCATCACTGTTCGCGGTATAGTCGAGCACGTCATCGATCAACTGGAAGGCGCAACCCAGATGCATGCCATAGGCGGCCATGGCCTGTTCATCGGCCTCGCTGCGATCACTGATGACGGCGCCTAGGCGGGCGGCGGATTCAAATAGTTTGGCGGTTTTATTGTGGATGACTTCCAGGTAACGGGCTTCGGTGGTGTCCGGATCATGGCAATTGAGTAGCTGCAGCACTTCGCCTTCGGCAATGGTATTGGTGGCGTCGGCCATTATGTCCATGACCCGCATACTGCCGATTTCCACCATCATCTGAAAGGAGCGGGAATAGAGAAAGTCCCCCACCAACACGCTGGCTTCGTTGCCCCACAGGTTATTGGCCGTGGCCTCGCCGCGGCGCATGTCGGAGCCGTCCACGACGTCGTCATGCAGCAGGGTGGCGGTATGAATAAATTCAATAATTGCCGCTAAATCAATATGTTGGTCTGATTCATGGCCAAACGCCCGGGCCGACAGAAGGTGGATCACCGGGCGCAGGCGCTTGCCGCCGCTATTTATAATGTAGGCGCCAATCTGGTTGATGAGTACAACCTCGGAGCGCAGCCGGGTCTGGATGCAGGTATTGACCCGCTCCATGTCGGGGGCGATGAGCTTGTAAATCGCGTCGATATTCATCAGGATCGGGTCGCAGCGGCAAAGGCAGTGCATGCTAGGGGGCGGAATGCCCCCTGTCAAGAAAACCGCCTTAAGTGACTCAATTTTAGGTAAAAAGCCTTTGACCGGGGCGGGGTGAGGCGCTAAAATTGCCGGCCTTTGACGCTACAGAATGCCTGTCGCGATGACAGGAAAAATGCTTGGAGAATCAAACATGTACGCGGTAATCGAAACAGGTGGTAAACAGTACCGAGTAGAACAGGGCCAGCGCATCAAGGTTGAGAAGCTCAACGCTGATGAGGGTGCGAAGGTTAACCTGGACAAGGTGCTGCTGGTTGCCGACGGTAAAGACATCAAGGTGGGTGCGCCCTACCTGAGTGGTGGCAAGGTGACAGCGACTGTTGCCAGCCATGGTCGTGGCAAGAAAATTCGTATC
>JAHEIJ010000070.1 GCA_024639445.1 Gammaproteobacteria bacterium | reverse complement strand
TCCCATTTGCCCCAGGAAGATGCCGCTGATGCACTGGCCATCGCCTTGTGCCATGCTCATACCGCCCAGACCCTGTCCCGGATGACGCCAAGCCAGGCGGTGTTACACCAGGCACGGCGCAGCCGGCGTGGCCGCTAATCCAATGGAATCAGCGGCATGATTGGACGGCTCAAGGGTATTCTGGTCAGTAAGGCGCCGCCGTTTCTCCTGGTGGATGTGCAGGGTGTGGGCTATGAGGTAGAGGCCCCCATGTCCACGTTCTATCAGTTACCGGCTGTGGACAGCGAAGTATCCCTGCATACCCACTTAATAGTGCGTGAGGATGCCCAGATCCTGTGCGGATTTGCTACCGAATCGGAAAGACGCCTGTTTCGTAGCCTGATTCGCATTACCGGAGTGGGCGCCAAGCTGGCGCTGGCCATTTTATCGGGCATGAGTGCCGATGATTTTGCCCGCTGTGTACAGGATAATGATGCCGCCAGCCTGACCCGCTTGCCGGGGGTAGGCAAGAAGACCGCAGAGCGCTTAATCATTGAGATGCGCGATCGACTGTTGGATTGGGAAGGCGACACCGCGATTTTACCTGATGCGGCTACTACATCAGTGGTACCCGATGCGGGCCGGGAGGCCGTCAGTGCCTTAATTTCACTGGGTTACCGGCCGCAGGAAGCCAGTCGTATGGTGCAACTGGTGGACAGCGAAGGACAGGCCAGTGAAGATATCATCCGCGAAGCCCTGAAAGCTTCCATCAGTAAACCATAAGAATTAAAAATACGTGTAGCAATTCAAATGCCAGCAAACAGAAATCAGTATGATAGATGACGATCGACTCATGGCTACTCAGCCGCAGGGCGGCGAAGATGCGCTGGATCGGGCCATTCGCCCCGCGACCCTGGCTGACTATGTTGGGCAGCCGGCGGTGCGGGAGCAGATGGAGATTTTTATTTCCGCCGCGCGAGGCCGTGGGGAAGCCCTCGATCATGTTCTGATCTTTGGTCCGCCCGGCCTCGGCAAGACCACACTGTCACACATTATTGCCAATGAACTGGACGTGAACATGCGTCATACCTCGGGGCCGGTGCTGGAGCGTCCCGGTGATCTGGCAGCTCTGCTTACCAACCTTGAGCCTCATGATGTCTTGTTTGTGGATGAAATTCATCGTTTGAGTCCGGTGGTGGAGGAGATCCTCTATCCGGCGATGGAAGACTACCAGTTGGACATCATGATCGGTGAAGGTCCTGCCGCCCGTTCCATCAAGCTGGATCTACCGCCGTTTACCCTGGTTGGCGCCACCACCCGCGCAGGACTGTTGACCTCACCCTTGCGGGATCGGTTCGGAATTGTGCAACGACTGGAGTTCTACAGTGCCGAGGATCTGATCAGCATCGTCAAACGTTCCGCCCGAATCATGGAGGTGAGTATTGATGATGCCGGCGCGTTGGAAATTGCGCATCGCTCTCGCGGTACGCCACGCATTACCAATCGCCTGTTACGTCGCGTGCGGGATTATGCCCAGGTCAAGGCAAGTGGCAGCATTAATGCCGAGGTGGCACAGCAGGCGCTGGATTTGCTGGATGTCGATGCCCGCGGATTCGATATGATGGATCGCAAGCTATTGCTCACGATCATGGACAAGTTCCAGGGTGGACCGGTGGGGGTCGACAGCCTGGCGGCGGCCATCGGGGAAGAGCGCGGTACCATCGAGGATGTTCTGGAACCCTTTTTGATTCAACAGGGCTTCATTATGCGGACCCCACGTGGCCGCATGGCGACACGCAATGCGTATTTGCATTTCGGCATGAATATACCGGGTCAGCTCGAAGCCCGCAGCCAGACGTCGCTGGAATTATTCGAGGATATTCAGAATGACGATTGAATCCTCTTCATTCCGCGGGAGTCGCTGAAGCGTGAACGAGTTCCTATGGCCGGTGCGGGTTTACTACGAAGATACCGATTCAGGTGGCGTTGTTTACTACGCCAATTATCTCAAGTTCATGGAACGGGCACGGACCGAATGGTTGCGTCACTTTGGATTTGAGCAGGATGAACTCATTCAAAAAGAAGCGGTCATATTTGTTGTACGTTCTGTGCAGGTACACTATTTGTTGCCCGCCCGTTTCAATGATGAGCTGAGCGTAAGCGCAAAATTGATTGAACAGGGCCGTGCCAGTTTGACAATTGAGCAGGGTATTACCCGGGTTGCAGACAATTCCCTGTTATGCAAGGGCAGCGTGAAAATCGTCAGCCTGCGACCGGATAGTTTCAAACCTTGCGCGATTCCGAAAAATATAAAACAACAGCTTGAACAGGGGGCTTGAGTAGTGTCTGCGGATTTGTCCGTTACTCATTTAATACTGGATGCCAGTTTTGTTGTACAACTGGTGATGCTATTGCTGCTGGTTGTTTCCCTGTTGTCGTGGACAATCATCTTTTTGAAGTGGTCGGTCATCAAGAAAGCCCGCAGTGAAGCGGATCGGTTTGAACGCCGCTTTTGGTCTGGCGCGGATCTTGGTGAACTGTATAAACGGGTGTCCACCCGACGCGGCCGACTCAGTGGCATGGAATCCATTTTTGAAGCTGGTTTTCGTGAATTCGCCCATTTACGCAAAAGTGCCGGTGTTGATCCCATGGCAGTCATTCATGGTTCGCAGCGTGCCATGCGCGTGGCCATGAACCGCGAAATAGACAACCTGGAAACGCATCTCTCTTTTCTGGCGACGGTCGGTTCCACCAGTCCCTATGTTGGTCTGTTCGGTACGGTGTGGGGCATCATGAATTCCTTCATGGCGCTTGGTGCCGTTAAGCAGGCGACGATCGCTTCGGTTGCACCGGGAATTGCCGAAGCCTTGATCGCCACAGCCATGGGATTATTTGCCGCGATTCCGGCAGTGATTGCCTACAATCGTTATTCCAACGATGTGGAACGCCTCATCAACCGTTACGATATTTTTGCTGAAGAGTTTTCGACCATATTGCAGCGCCAGGCGCACATGAGTGGTCAGGGCGCCGCGGCATGAGTGTATACCAACCCGGGGGTCGGGTGCGACGCAAGCGCATGTCGGAAATCAATGTAGTGCCCTATATTGATGTCATGCTGGTGCTGTTGGTTATTTTTATGGTGACAGCACCATTATTAACCCAGGGAGTAAAAGTCGAGTTACCCCAGGCCGATTCACGGAACATTGAGACCAAGGGGCAGGAACCCCTGGTCGTGTCTGTCGATCAACAAGGTCGTTTTTATTTTAATATTGGCGACAAACCCGACCAGTCACTGGATGCGAAGAAGTTAATGAATCGAATCAAGGCCGTGCTGCGTCATCGTCAGGACAGTACGGTTTATGTAAAAGGCGATCGTAATGTGGCCTACGGTGAAGTCGTACAAGTGATGGCACTGTTGAAACAATCAGGTGTTGAACATGTTGGCCTGGTGACGCGGTTGCCGGATAATGTGAAGTAGATAATGTGGCAGGCAATTCGAAATCATCCACGTGCGATACTGGGTGCAGTTTTGGCACATCTTGTTTTTGTTGCGATACTGGTTGTCAGTTTTCGTTTCAGTGAGTCACCCATCGGAACGTTTGGCGAACCACCAGATATTATCGAAGCCGTTGCCGTCGATGAAAAAGTGATTCAGGCCGAACTGGATAAACTCAAGGCCGCCGAACAACGCAAGAAAGATGAAGCTCGCAAAGCAAATGAAGCGCGTTTGAAAGAACAACGCCGTAAGGAAGAACTCAAGAAGCAACGCGCAGCAGAGGCCAAGAAGCGCAAGCAACAGGAAGCTGCTGAGAAAAAACGTCTTGCGGCCCTGGAAGCAAAACGCAAGCAGGAGGCTGAGCATAAACGCAAGGAGCAAGAACGCAAAGCAAAAGAAAAGCAGGACGCATTGCAGGCGGAAATAGCGCGCCAGGAAGCAGCACTGGAAAAGCAACTGGAGGCGGATCGCCAGGCACGGCAGGCTGAGGCGCGTCGACAGGCAAGCCTGTCGGAGATCAATAAATATCGAAGATTGATTAAGGAAGAGGTCACACGCCACTGGAACATTCCAGCTACGGCGCATGATGATCTTCTATGTGAAGTAAAAGTCAGGTTGATTCCGAGTGGTGACGTGGTGGATGTGCATATTATTAAAAGTAGTGGCGATGCTGCCTTTGATCGATCGGTTGAAAAAGCCGTGTATCGCGCGGCACCGCTATCGGTACCGCCGGTGGAATCAGGTTTGTTTGATGAGTTTCGGGAAGTGGTATTCCAGTTTGAACCCCGTAACCGTGTATAAGTGAGAGATGGGTATGTTAAAGAAGTTATTTGTCGTTATTGCCTTGAGTCTGGTACTGGTCAGTCCATCACGGGCTGTATTGACGATTGAAATTACACAAGGCGTAAGTGGTGCCTCACCCATTGCCATTGTGCCATTTGAGTGGATTGACAAAGGTGCACCACCTGAACAGATCCATGCCATTGTCGGGGCTGATTTGCAACGTAGCGGTTTTTTTCAGCCCTTACCGAAACAGGACCTGGTGGCCAGACCGCATCGTGCCAATGAGGTGAATTATAAAAACTGGCGTGCCCTGAATGTAGATCACCTGGTGGTGGGTCGTATCCAGGCATTGCCCGACGACAATTACCAGGTACAGTTTCAATTACTTGATGTGCATAAACGTAGCCAGTTAGCCGGTTACAGTATCCGCAGCGGTAAATCCGACCTGCGTCGTACCGCACACCAAATCAGTGACATCATATATAAAGCCATTACCGGTAAGCCGGGTGCGTTTGATACCCGTATCGCTTATATCACGGTCACCCAAAATCAGAAAAAGCAAAAAAGTTATCGCCTTGCGGTGGCGGATTCAGACGGACATAACGAGCAAGTGGTTTATGAATCCAAACATCCCTTGATGTCACCCAGTTGGGCGCCGGACGGAAAACGTCTGGTGTATGTCTCCTTTACCCGTGGCCGGCCGGAGGTGTATATCCAGAATATTGTGACCCGCAAGTTTGAACGCATTGTGGCTTTCAAGGGGATTAACAGTGCGCCGGTATTTTCACCGGATGGATCAAAACTTGCCATGACCCTGTCCAAGGACGGCAATCCCGAGATCTATATTCTGGATATGGCAACCAAGGACCTGACCCGGGTGACGCGTAATTTTGCGATTGATACCGAGCCTGCCTGGATGCCGGATGGCAAGGGCATAATCTTTACATCTGATCGCGGTGGGTCACCCCAATTGTATAGAATCGGAGTTAATGCCCAGGGGCCAACTGGACGGGCAAAGCGTTTGACCTTTGAAGGCAGTTATAACGCACGGGGCGCCGTGTCACCCGATGGACGTTACCTGGCAATGGTACACCGGGAAGAGGGCCGTTATCGCATCGCGGTGCAGGACCTCAAAGCCGGCCACTTCCGGGTGTTGACCGATTCCCGTCTTGACGAATCGCCAAGCTTTTCACCAAATGGTAGTATGATCATTTATGCGACTGAGGATAAATACCGAGGTGTTCTGGCCGCTGTTTCGGTGGATGGTCGTTCACAACAACGCCTGAGTCTGCGAACCGGGGATGTGCGGGAGCCAGCCTGGTCGTCGTTTAAATCCCGTCAACGATAATTGAGTAACTAGGAGCGAAGCATGGGCAGATCATTAAATTATGTCTTAATTGCTGGGCTGATCCTCGGATTGAGTGGCTGTGAATTCAAGCCGGTTAAAAAACATGGCGAAGACGACCAGGCTACCCAACAAGCCGATCGTGATTCACGTTATGGGGTGGATGAAGGTGGACCGCTGGATATCGCTGAGCTGAATGATCCTAACAGCCTCGTGTCTACCCGGGTTCTGTATTTCCCGCTCGATAGTGTGCAAGTCAGTAATGAGGATCGCGATGTGATCGCCGCCCATGCCAGGTTGTTATCAAGTAATCCAGAGGTGGCAGTGATTCTTGAAGGCCATGCCGATGAAAGAGGCACGCGGGAATATAATCTTGCCCTGGGTGAACGGCGTGCAAATGCCGTGCAACAACTGCTCGTATTGCAGGGTGTGGCACAGTCTCAGATTCAGGTCATCAGTTTTGGGGAAGAACGGCCGGTGGCATTGGGGCATGATGAAGAAGCCTGGCGCCTGAATCGGCGGGTAGAAATTCTTTATTCCGGGTATTGATAATGCAACGAAATTTTAGCAAGGCAATCATTGCCATGGTTATCGGGCTGAGCCTTTCGAGTACCGGCTTGGCACAGGACACTAGTAATATGAGTGTCGAAGAGCGCTTGAAGCGCCTGGAGCAAATCCTCGATAGCCAGGGCCTGGTGGACATCATGCTCAAGGTCGAAAGCCTGCAAAATGAAGTACAGAGACTGCAAGGCCAAAGTGAAGAACAATTACATGCGCTGCAGGAGCTGAAAAAGCGCCAGCGTGACTTGTATATCGATATTGATCGTCGTTTATTACAAATCGAACGTAATGCGCCGGCAGGAACTGCTGTCGCTCCTGGAGCAGCAGTGACGGCAGCGGGTGCTACAGCCGCTAAACCGAGCGGGTCAAAATCCACAACTCAAAGCAAAGCCGCGGTGACAGCAGGGACTATGACCGCGCCACCTTTACTTCAAGGTGAGCAGCAGGCCTATCAGGACGCATTCAACCTGCTACGAGAATTACGTTATGACAAGGCAACGCTGGCTTTTCGGGATTTCCTGAAAAAATATCCCAATGGTCGTTATGCGCACATTGCGCAATACTGGCTGGGGGAGGCCAGTTATGCCCAGGGCAAATTCAAGCAGGCGATCAAGGATTACCAGGCACTGATTGATAATTATCCCAACAGTCCCAAGCTCGCCGAAGCCATGTTAAAAATCGGTTACAGTGAATACGAATTGAAAAACTATAAAGCGGCGCAGAATAGCCTGGAACGGCTCATAAAAACCTATCCCGGAACTACCGAAGCCGGTCAGGCCCAGAACCTGTTGAAAAAGATTCGTCTCAAGCGCGGGAAATAAACCATGTCCGGCAGTGACAAGGTGGAGGCGAAAGCCGCCGATCGTCTGCGCATTACCGAAATCTTTTATTCTCTGCAGGGTGAAGCCCGCAGTGTCGGTTGTCCGACAGTCTTCATTCGTCTTACCGGTTGTCCGCTACGCTGTGGTTACTGTGATACCAGTTACGCATTTCAGGGCGGGGAGTGGTATTCGCTCGACGATATCCTTCAGCAAGTTACCCGCTATAACACTCGCCATGTGACGGTGACCGGGGGTGAACCCCTGGCACAAAAGCCCAGTTTGAATTTGCTCAGTCGCTTGTGCGATGCCGGTTATCAGGTCTCGCTGGAAACTTCCGGTGCGCTGGATGTGAGCGCAGTTGATAGCCGTGTCATCAAAGTCATGGATATCAAAACACCGGCCTCTGGTGAAGTCGATAAGAACCTTGACAGCAACCTGCAGTATTTAAGCTCACAGGATCAGGTCAAATTTGTAATGTCTGATCGGCAGGACTATGACTGGGCGGTGGAATTCTTACAGCAGCATCAATTGGCGGACAAATGCGAGGTGTTGTTTTCCCCGGTACATAATCAACTGGATGCGCGCCAACTAGCGGATTGGATCCTGGCGGATCAATTACCCGTACGCTTCCAAATCCAGCTGCACAAGTTACTCTGGGGTGATGAACCGGGACGGTGATTCATCGCCGTCATCACTTGCGAGCGTTAACGCATCACCGGTAATCTAGTGGCATGAAAAAAGCCGTTGTTCTTGTCTCCGGCGGACTCGATTCCGCCACTACCCTGGCTTTGGCACAGGAGCAGGGTTATGCCTGTTACGCCATCAGCTTCGATTATGGTCAGCGCCATCGTTGTGAACTGGAAGCAGCCAGCAAGGTTGCCCAGACGGCTGGTGTCGTCGAGCATAAAGTGATCACCTTGAATCTGGATAACATCGGCGGCTCGGCCCTGACGGATACGGCCATAGATGTCCCGGACCAACCCACGGCAGGCATACCCGTCACCTATGTGCCGGCCCGAAATACCGTTTTTTTGTCACTCGCCCTGGCCTGGGCTGAGGTTCTGACAGCCGATGCCATCTTTATCGGCGTTAATGCCGTGGATTATTCCGGCTATCCGGATTGCCGGCCCGAATTTATTGAAGCCTTTACCAATCTGGCGAAACTGGCGACAAAGGCAGGAGTCGAAGGGCATCCTATTGGAGTCGAGACTCCGCTGATTCACCTCAGCAAAGCGGAGATTGTTCAACAAGGCCTGCGATTGGGGGTGGATTATGCCAATACCCTATCCTGCTACGATCCGGATGAGGTGGGCCGGGCCTGTGGCCGCTGTGATTCCTGTCGCTTACGGGCTGCCGGCTTCAAGGACGCCGGGGTGGTGGATCCTACCCGTTACCAGCCAGATTCGAATTGATTAACCCTTTATATATCAGTCACTTCTTATAAAGTATTGCAGTTCGCAGTTTTTTCCACTGGATACGGGAGTTGGCTGGAATGGCTAGCCCAAAGCCCGTAGAATGCCCCCTCGTTTTTTAGTGCCCGGGAAGGGCGGAATTGATGGCGCATTTGCCGGATTAAAGCGCGATTAAAATAATTATTGGAATATTAAATACCACGAGGTTGAGTCATGATTTTTGAGGACTTTTCATCCGCCCATCAGGCCGTGTTGTTGGCGGTATTCGGGATCGCATTCGTGATGGGCGCCGTTGTTAACAAAACGAATTTTTGCACCATGGGGGCCGTTTCTGACCTGGTCAATATGGGCGACAGCGGACGGATCCGCGCCTGGATTTTTGCCATGGCGGTGGCCCTGACCGGCGTCATTGTGCTGGAAGCCACGGGTGTGGTGAACGTGGATCAGACCCTGCCGCCCTATCGGGGCAGTAACTTCGCCTGGTTGGAATACATTCTCGGGGGCACCATGTTCGGTGTGGGCATGACCCTCGGCAGCGGTTGCGGCAACAAGACCCTGATTCGTATGGGCGGCGGCAACATCAAGTCCATCCTGGTTTTCGTGGTGATTGCCGTCTGTGCCTATTTTATGCTCAACCCGTTTCCGGGTACCGACAAAACCCTGTACTCCGAACTGTTCTACCCCTGGACCAACCTGACCAGCGCCAGTCTGACCACCGGCCAGGATCTGGGCAGCGTCATCGGCAATGCCGTGGGTGCCGATTTTGGGACGACCCGTACCGTCATTGGGCTAATTCTGCTGGCCCTGATGCTTTGGTTTGTCTTCAAATCGGCTGATTTTCGCAGCAGCTTCGACAACAAGCTGGCCGGCATAGTCGTCGGTGTAGCTATTATCGCGGCCTGGTATGCCACCGATAGCATGATAACCATTGACGCCGATGGTGAAACCATGAGCTGGACCCAATATGCCAGTGCCGAGTCCTGGGATATGCTGCAAGATGATGCCGATGCCCGTCCCAAGGACGTCGGGGTGCAATCCTATACTTTCATTAATCCCATCGGCCAGACCCTGCGTTATGCCGTGAATGGCTTTGAGAGTGTTTTTATCACCTTCGGGCTGGTGGCCGTGCTGGGCGTGATCCTCGGGTCCTTCGCC
>JAHEIJ010000312.1 GCA_024639445.1 Gammaproteobacteria bacterium | reverse complement strand
TGAAATAGAAGCGGTTTTTTCATAAGGGTCATGCTGGGTGCGGAAACCCTGCCGGGCCTCGATGAAACCATACAGATCCGTATTGTATTTATCTGCCAGGGTGTCCTGGAAAGCAGAGGTGGCGGTTGCTTTGTCAGGACCTGAACAAAAGACAATAGCGGCCAGGAAAAGAACACCAAAAGTTTTTGAGTGAGTAGTATATAACATGGCAGTGGGCCTCGCTTAACGAACTTCCCTCGGAGGACGCCGAAGGTATCTTTCGGTAAATGTGCTGTCTTTTAAGCCGATGTTGTATTTGATATTGGAAAACTCCATAATGGTTTCCCCACCGGAATCAAGGTCACGCACCTTGGATTTTACGACCGTTGGAAAGCCTTGAATTTCTTTGACCTCGGAAGCTTCAACCACACGATACTTGCGGCCTTCCTTGTTAAAGTATTCGGCCTTCATGGGCATATATGTTTTTTTGTCAATCCAGACCGTATAGGACGAGAACTCAACACTGCCCTGGTCTTTCGGCGTGTTTTTCAAGACAAAGGCGCTGTCGGTTGTTTCAGTTAATATATGTGTATCTTCCAGGGGGGAGCGTCCGGAAACATCTTCATAAAAGAAATTGGAACCCACAAAACTTGTGCGCTTGTCCGATGCAGCTATGCGTTTGACAAGGTCAAGGGCAGGAAGATAAAGCCAGCGGTCATCGTCTTTTTTTATATTCTTGTGGACCATAAAAACCATTTTCCTGACATCGCTTGGCTTGTTGAAATAGACATACATTTTTTGCTCCCCGCCTTCATTGACATCGCGGCGGAGAATAACAAATTCACGGTTTCTTACTCTTCCCTGAGAATCGGTTATGGTCATTGAAACATCGGCCCGTCCGTCATCACCCGCATAATAAGAAACCTTATTGGCGCGGTCGATGATTTCATTTACATCCTGCGTGGCATGGAGAGTGCTTGTTTGTGCCAGAAGGAGAGAAGTCAGAACAAAAGACATACGAACTAGTTTTTTCATAGCATTCACCTTTTTATTCAGCTGGTCGCTTTCTTTTTGAATAGAAATCTTTCAAGCAAGGTCACAAGGGAGGGAAGGATAAACATGGTGCCGATGCCTGAAATAGCCATAATGGTTGCCAGGAAAACGCCCACGGTTTTGTAAGGAACAAGAGGCGCGGCCAGCAGGGGCGTGAAGCCTACAGCAATCACTATAACATTTCTGGCGATTGCCCTGGCTGGTTCCTCAAACATTTCCTTGGAAGCTTCTTTCCAGGAGCCGGCTTTTTTATACGTCATCCGGGATCGTTCAAGAAAGTGAATGGCAAAGTCAACGGCAAGACCGAGAGACAGGGATGACAGTACAGCAACCGGCATGTCGTAATCTTTACCGACAAGACCGATAATTCCATAAATAAATAAAATAGTCACGGACAGCGGGATCATGGCCAGCACTCCCCAGATGACGGAACGGAACAGGAAGGCCATCATGATAAATACGACAACAAAACTGCTCAAAAAGGATTCAAGCATGCCTGATACCATTTTGTCCTGCCAGACTACGTTCAGATAGGTCAGGCCGGCCCATTGATGATTCAGGGCAACAGGCGGCGGGTTGTTTTTGAAGAAGTCCTCAACATCTTTAATGGTCGCTTCCATATATTTATTATCGCCATTTTTCAGCTGTACCCATATGTTGGCTTTCTTGTAATCCGGGGTGACAAGATGCCACAGATCATCCGGTTTGTGGCTGTTCTGGAAGGAGATAAGACACTGCGCCACCGCGTTTGTTGTGTCTGGTACCGTGAATTTTGCCGGGTCAGCTTCAAAAAGTTCCTGGTGTACTTTTTTGACGACATCGGTCACCGAGTTGCTTTTACCGACAGCACCTGCTTTCAGGAGATGATTCTGCAGCGTTTCAATATATCTGAGCACTTCCGGCTGTTTGAAAAGCTGGTCTCTGTCGCGGACAGATTGCAGAAAGTCCGTAGCATCCGCCCAAAAATCATAGGTGGCATCATCCGCCACATCCATTTTGTCTTCCAGGGCATGGGTCAGATTCTGGAATAATGCCTCGATGGAAGTGCTTTCCGCTGCAACGTTATCGACAAGAGTCGTCACATCTTCGAGGATAGTTTTATTTACCCGGGAGTGTAATGCTTTTTCTATGGCAGTTACTGTTTCTTCTTTGGAAAATTCCTGATCAGCGGCCTCGAGAACCAGATAGGCCTCATAGGTGCCTCCGAAGTGTTCATTCAGGACGCGGTCTGCCACCCTTATTGGGTGGCTCTTGGTAAACCACTTCACAGGGTTGTCGTTTATTTCGATTTGTTTTATGCCATATGCCGCCACAATGCCGATAAGCACAGTAAGGGTTAAAATGAGTTTGGCGTGACTGAAAGTATAACCGCCCAGCCAGCGTAAATGCCTTGATAGAAAAGTTACCTGCCGGCCCCCGGTATCTGCTTTTTTGGCCGCCCCGAAATTTTTCAGGCTTTCTTCTTTCATCATCATGATAAAGGCAGGGATAAAGATAATGGTGAGCAGCCAGGCGAGCATGATGCCGGCAGCCACAAAAATGCCGAATGCCCGGACAGGCGGAATCGGTGTCAACGCCAGTGAGGCAAACCCCACAGACGATGTAAGAGATGTGTAGAGCATGGGCACGAAAAGGTGCCCCATTACGTGCTCCAGAGTTTTACGCCGGTCTTTTATGGACTGGTATTCGTCAAAAAATTCAGACAGGATATGAATACTGTCCACCACAGCGATGGGCATGAGAAATATTGGAATCATGGAACTCATGATATGCACGGTAAAGCCGGTGCCGATCATCATCCCCATGGTGCAGATAACTGTTACCATGGCGACGATCATGGGGGAGATGATCAGTTGCACTTTTCTGAAAAACAGAAGCATCAGCAGAAAAATGGCGAGCATGGCAAGGGGAGCTGAAACCGCCATTTGGAAAAAC
>JAHEIJ010000311.1 GCA_024639445.1 Gammaproteobacteria bacterium | reverse complement strand
CCGTTAATCTCAACCACCCGGCCCCGGGGTAAACCACCTACCCCGAGTGCGATGTCGAGCCCCAGTGATCCGGTTGAAATGGCTTCCACTTCACGCACTACGCTGGTGTCACCCATACGCATAACGGAACCCTTACCGAACTGTTTTTCAATCTGACCCAGCGCAGCGCTGAGTGCTTTTTTCTTGGCATCATCCATTAGGTGTTAATCCTCAATTAAATTGCTCTGGTCCGCCCCCCCTCCCTGGGACAGGACCGTACAGGCTCCACTGCGCCACATTATTTCACAAGAAGGTATCAGGGCCTAGACCGAATATAATTGTCGGGATTGGATTTTATTGCAGCGGCCAGCGCTGTAACTCCGTGTAGACCGCCCCTTGCGGCAAAGTCTCGGAACGAATCAGGGCAAATGCATCGATTGGCCAATGCCGCGGCTTCGTGGCCACAATAGCAGGCGCCTGCCGTGCATTTCGCAATAGGGTTAAATGCGGGACATAGGTCCTTTTTTCAGGGGGAAGGCCACAAGTGACACAAGCTTGTTCAAGTTGTGCCGCCAATGCGGATAATGTCGATGGCATCTGGGATGGCATAGTCCATACTACCCTGGGTCGCGGCCAGTAGCCCAATATATCGAACACCAGTTCAAATCGCGGCAACTTAATACTGTCCGCGGTCTGCTGCAGACAAGTGGCAACATGGCAATCAACCGGACCAATAAAGCGCAGAGTCAGGTGGATTTGTTCAGGCTTAAGCGCCCGACCTCGGCATTCCTGTAGGTCGGTCATGGCCAGGTGATGAAATGCCCGGGCCAATTCGATTGAAGGAGTCAGGGCAAAAAATAAGCGCTGTTGTTCAGGCTTTTCCAACACCGGCGAGCATACCCCTCAGTGCAGTCGCAACTGCTTGTCGTCGCACCGCCTCACGATCACCGGCGAACACATAATGGGTTGACCAGATAATTGGCTCACCGCTTTCCTGCTTCTCGGCCCAACTAAACCACACCAGCCCAACCGGTTTATCCGGCGTACTACCCCCCGGCCCGGCAATACCGGTAATAGCGAGACTGAAATGCGCCTGGCTATGACGTAACCCACCTTGCGCCATCGCCTCGGCGGTCTGCTGGCTCACCGCACCCTGCGTGTCGAGGATTTCAACGGGTACATCTAACAAGTCCTGTTTGGCCTGGTTGGTATATGTGACAAAACCCCGATCGAACCAGGCAGAACTGCCAGGTATATCAGTCAGCACTTTTGCCACCCAGCCTCCCGTGCAGGATTCAGCGGTTGCCAGCATGCAGTGTTGCGCATGCAAAACGTTTCCTAACTCCGTTGCCAGAGATCTGAGCGCAGTATCATCCGGAATGCCCATGCTATGATTTCCTGCAATTGCGGATTAATCATTCATCCAGCATTTCCTGAATCACCGCACCGATTTCAAATCCATCACCACGCCGAGGTTTGGCAACCCGCACAACCCTGACTCGAGCATGCAAGGGGGGAGTACTGTCTTCGGGCTGGATTCTGACTTCTAGGTGTGATTCCACCGGCAGTTCGCGCGTGGAAATAAACATCATACCCCGGCCACTTAGGTTTCTTACTTTACCAAACTCATCTCCGCCGTTATCGTCCGGTCGAAACACAATGGGACAATCGACCTCGACCCGGACTGAATCACGTTTTTCATCATATTCACGCGGCATTTCGCTCCTCCTGCGCCACCCTGATTTTATTTATTACTGGATCGCACCGACTACTTTAGGGGAAGCAGCACAACAGATGCAAGCGTCGACCGATGCACTGTCAGATCAAATCCGATACACTCGCAAGCCATGTCTACCCATGTCTCAAAGCAGAAACATACTCCGATGATGCAGCAGTATCTGCGCATTAAGTCGGAATATCCCGATATTCTGTTGTTTTATCGCATGGGCGATTTTTATGAACTGTTTTATGACGATGCCCATGAAGCAGCCAGGTTACTGGACATCACCCTGACCGCACGGGGTCAGTCCGCCGGTGAGCCGATTCCGATGGCGGGTGTGCCCTACCATGCCGTGGATAGCTATTTGGCCAAGCTGGTCAAACAGGGACGCCCCGTGGCCATTTGTGAACAAATAGGCGACCCCGCTAAAGCAAAGGGACCAGTAGAACGGGAAGTCGTCCGTATCGTGACTCCCGGTACGGTTACCGATGAAGCCCTGCTGGAAGAACGGCGTGAAAACCTGCTGGCGGCTATTCATGAGACGCCCGAGCAGTTTGGTCTCGCCATTCTCGACATGGGCAGCGGCCGATTTACCTTACTGCAAGTCAATACCCTCACCGCCCTGCGCAACGAACTGGATCGGATTAAACCTGCGGAACTCCTGGTCAGTGACAGCTTCACCACGGCAATCTTGGAACTACCCAATGCTTGTTACACCCTCCGACCCGCCTGGCAGTTTGAATACACCTATGCCACACGCCTGTTGTGCGAACAGTTTATAACTGACAACCTCGCCGGCTTCGGCTGTGAATCCATGGAACAAGCCGTCAGTGCGGCCGGTGCGCTATTGAACTATGCACGCGAGACACAACGTACCGTTTTGCCTCACCTGCAAGGCCTAAGGGTAGAGCTCCCGCATGATTGTGTTCAGCTCGATCCGGCAACACGCCGCAACCTCGAACTTGAAACCAGCCTTGCCGGCCACCCGCAGCATACTCTGTTGGCACTGCTAGACCATACGGCCACTCCCATGGGGAGTCGTCTGGTGCGACGCTGGTTGCTTCGACCACTGCGGCAACATACTGAGTTAATCAACCGGCTGGAAGCCATTACGTCTCTGATATCAAGCAATCAAGTCGAAACTCGCCATAGCCTGCTGCGCCAGATTGGTGACATGGAACGGATTCTGACCCGCATCGGCCTGCGATCAGCCCGCCCCCGGGATCTGACCCAGTTACGCCGGGCACTGGAGACCATCCCCGAACTGCT
>JAHEIJ010000069.1 GCA_024639445.1 Gammaproteobacteria bacterium | reverse complement strand
TTTTTATTTGTCCTTTACCCGTGAGCCGGTGGCGATACCCGATGCAAAAACGGCCGCGCAATACGTCGGCAATTATGATCCCGAGAACATACGCTTTCGAGCAAGTGCACCTGTCAGTCAGGCCGTGGCGGTACTGGGGGGGAGTCCCTATTCCTATTTTCGATATGAATCACACCTCGCGGCACAGAATGGGCTAAGCGTTTACGATGAAGTCGCCGCAGAATTTGCCGACCATTTTGGCCGCCAGCACGATGCCATCGAAGCTTATCGCAGCGAGGACGCCGAATTGATGTTTGTCATGTTGGGGTCGTTTGCCACCAAGGCCAAACAGGCGGTCGATCAGTTGCGCGCGGCCGGCTGGGCCGTGGGTTTATTGCGGCCACGCTTGCTTCGCCCTTTCCCGGCGCAACATTTCCAGCAGTTGCTGGCCAACAAACAGGGTGTGGCGGTCATTGATCAGAACATCTCAATGGGACTCGGTGGCGTATTACATGCGGAACTGGCAGGCGCGCTTTATGGTCAAGCGGATGCCCCACCGATCCTCGCGAGTTTTATTGCCGGTCTTGGCGGGCGAGATATCACGAGTGAAGAATTTTTTGCCATCGCAAAGGAAACTCAGCAAGCCGTCACAGATGGCAAGTCACCGCCACCACGCATGCTTTACACCGAAACGGAACTCCGCGAAGTCAGAAAACTCCAGGCCGTAGCACAAGCAGAGCGACAAGAACTACAGCAAAGCCAGACCACCAAACAAGGACAGGAACATGAGTGAAGCTCGCGTGACAGTTTATCACCGCATGAAGGATTTGCCTTCCACCCACTTGTTGGGAACCGGAACACCAATGTGCGCGGGTTGTGGTGGTCTGGAAGCCTTGCATGAAATCTATGACATCATTGGTGAGAAGTCGGTGTTTATCAATGCCGCCGGTTGTATGACGCTGTTGTCCGTCTATCCCTTCACCCCATTTCGTGGTTCCTGGCTGTATACCGCCATGGCCTCGGCCCCGGCCGGCGCGCAGGGTGTGCGAGATGCACTGGACATCTTGATCAACACACAACGCATACCGGAAACGGAAGACATGGAAGTGGTGGTCTTGACCGGTGACGGCGCTGCTTATGGCATGGGACTATCTGCTACCTCCGGGGCCATGGAACGGAATCTGGATTTTCTTTATATATGTTATGACAACGAAGGCTACGGCAATACCGGTCAACAATACTCCGGCGCCACCCCGCATGCCGCCAGGACGTCCACCAGTATGGGACCCCGCGGCTTTCCGGGATTTAAAAAAGATTTGTTCTCTATCTGGGCGGCACATAAGCCGGCTTATGTCGCCACAGTGATCGGTAGCGAACCCCTGGATCTGGCTCGCAAGATCGAAAAGGCCCGTAGCCTGAAAGGACCACGCATGATAATCGCCCTGGCTCCTTGCCCCACCGGCTGGGATTACGATCCAGAACACACAGTGGACATCGGCAAACTGGCGGTCAAAACCGGCGTCTTTCCATTGAAAGAATATATTGACGGCGAAGTCATTCACACCAAAGTCCCGCGGCAACGCGTACCGGTGGAGGAATATCTCAAGCTGCAGGGTCGGTTTACCCATTTATTTGCTCCTCAACGTAATGACGCTCTCATCACGGAGATTCAAGACAAGATCGACCGTTACTGGGAACACATCACTCAACAGAAATGAATCTGGTTATATACGTACAATGAAGTCTGTGGCAAAAAGTTATTTTCATCGTGGTGGCACCGAACCCTTATTGGGCACCACCATCCCCGAACACTTTCAGGAAGTGGTAACGCGCTTTCCCTCACATGAAGCCGTCGTGTCACTGCCGCAGGCGAGGCGCCTGAGCTATCAAGAACTGTCGACCGCTATCGATCAACTGGCCCGGGGCCTGGTGGGCATCGGCTTCGGTAAAGGGGATCGGATTGGGGTCTGGTCGACCGATAATCTGGAATGGCTGTTGTTACAGATGGCGACGGCCCGTATCGGGGCGGTACTGGTTAACATCAATCCCGCTAATCGGCTACGGGAACTGGCCTATGCACTGGAACGATCGGAAGTACAGGGCGTGTTTACCATTCCATCATTTCGTAGTAGTGACTATGTTGCCATGCTGGTGGAACTGCTGCCGGAATTACAACAAGCACACAGCGGTGAACTGCAGAGTGAGGCGTTGCCCTTTTTACGTCATGTGGTACTTTACGATCCGGTCAATCCAGACGCAACGGCACGTCCCCATCCCGGCCTTCTGATCTGGCCGGAAGTCATACACGCTGGAACAGAAGTCAATATCGAAACGGTCGATACTATCACGGCTTCCCTGGATCGCGATGAGGCGATCAATATTCAGTACACCTCCGGTACCACCGGCTTTCCCAAGGCTGTGGTGTTGTCACATCATAATATCCTTAACAATGCTTACTTCTCCGCACAGGCGATGCATTTCACCGAGAACGACCGGCTGTGTATTCCAGTTCCGTTCTATCATTGTTTTGGTATGGTACTGGCGAACCTGTTATGTCTGTCAGTAGGGGCCTGCATGGTGATTCCGGCGGAACATTTCGATGCCCCTGCGGTATTACATGCCATCGAGGCTGAACGCTGTACAGCAATCCATGGTGTTCCTACGATGTTCATCGCCGAACTGGAACATCCCGAGTTCAATACCTTTGACATGAGTAGTCTGCGCACCGGCATCATGGCCGGGGCTCCCTGTCCGCCGCCACTCATGCAACGGGTCATGCAAGACATGCATTGTGAGGAAATTCTTATTGGTTACGGCGAAACCGAAGCCTCACCCCTGACCCATCTGACCACCCGCGACGATAATATGGAACGGCGCACACAAACCGTCGGCAAGAACCTGCCGCATCAAGAAGTGAAAATCGTCGATGTAGAAACCGGAGCCACCGTACCCCTGGGTGAGATTGGCGAGATCTGTTTTCGCGGCTATCACATCATGCGCGGTTACTATGGCCAGCCGGATAAAACGGCAGAAACCATCGATGCCAACGGTTGGCTATATTCCGGTGATCTGGGCACCATGGATGCAGATGGCTATGTGCAAATCACCGGGCGTCGCAAGGAAATGATCATCCGCGGTGGAGAAAATATCTATCCCCGCGAGATCGAGGAATTTCTCTTCACCCATCCGAAAGTCGCGCAGGTCGCTGTCTTTGGTATCCCCGATGAATATTACGGCGAAGAAATCATGGCCTGGATCCAGTTACATACCAATGAAACCACAACCGAAGATGAAATTCGCGCTTTTTGTAAAGGCCAGATTGCACACTTCAAGATTCCCAAACATATCTGGTTTGTGGAGGAATTCCCGATGACCGTTACTGGCAAGCTGCAAAAGTTTCGCATGCGGGAAATTGCTATGCAAAAATTACAGCAAAAAACATGATATCCATCGATATAAATCCAGCATGCTGATCTAATAAAAACAAAACCCGGCGGCTGCCGGATTTTGTTTATGTGACAACCAAAGGTTTTTACTTCACTTCCACACTGCGCCGTTTTGATTTTTCTACCTTCGGTAGGGTTAACTCCAGAATGCCGTCCTTGAAGCTCGCCTTGGCCTTATCGGCATCGACATACGAAGGCAACCCTACGGTACGGGCATAGGCACCACGCGAGATTTCGCAGCGGTAGAAATCACCTTTCTCTTCTTTTTCTTCGTGGCTCGTCGTGCCCTTGATGGTTACGCTATTCTCCGTGACGGATACATCAAGATCCTTCTTTTCTACGCCCGGGAGTTCGGCTTTCACCACCACTTCATCATCACGCTCGATAACATCCACCTTGGGCATTTTGCCTTCAAAGGGTTTTGCCATTTCACCCAGCGAGGGCCATTCCCAGCGAAAAGGCCGCATCCAGCCGCGCGAAAAATAGTCTTCAAACATGCGATCCATTTCCTCAAAAGGGTTCAATCCACGTTTGGGCTCGGCTTTTTGCAGTTCCTGTTTGCTTTCTTTCTTTTCTTCTTTTGCCATGTCATTACTCCTTTCAAAAGAATGTCCACATAACACACTACGAAATAAGGCTGATTAGAATCAAAGACACTTATTCCTTACATACCTACATTAAAGTGAGTATAACGATTGCCAAACTCAAGGCGTTTGCCACCAGCGTTTTTTTTGCGTGTTATTTAATCCAAACGAACGAAGTTGCTCATAAAGATGGCGTTCCTCGACAGTCGGATTTTCCGGAATGTGCACCTGAATACGCACATTGAGATTGCCATACCCGCCCCCGCCTGGCCTGGCCAGTCCCTTACCGCGTAAGCGTAGGATCTCATCGGGTTGAGTGCCAGCCGGCACTTTCACGTCGACCTGACCTTCCAGGGTGGGCACGGTCAATTTGGTACCCAACACGGCATCCACCACGTCAAGGGTTTCAACGCGCCACAGGTCCGCGCCGGCACGTTCGAAGCGAGGGTCCTGCGCACTGCGGACGATCACATATAAATCACCGGGCACACCATTAGGCTCTTCACTTTGCATGCCGTGGGCTGGAATGCGTAACGCCGTGGCTTCTTCAACACCAATCGGAATAGTTACTTTAAGTGATTCTTCCTTTTCAATCTGACCTGTGCCATGACATGCCTGGCAGGGACTGTCTATAAATACACCTCGTCCCTGGCAGGCGGGACAAACAGTGATCTGTTGAAAATGAATACTGCCTTTTTCCTGTTTCTGATCGCGGGAGATAACCCGTCGTCCTGTCCCACCGCAGGTTTCACACTGACGCGGGGTAGTACCCGGCTTGGCACCGGAACCCGCACAGGTAGGACAACTTACCGAACGGGTGTAACGCACCGTTTCCTCACCCCCGCTGTTGATGCGCTCCAGCGGAACGGTCAACATGATTTCGAGATCATGCCCGCGTGCCGGACCGCGCCGACCATGACGGAACAGGCGGTCAAAAATACTGCCGCCGCCAAAATCAAACCCGAAGCCCATATCCCCGAAGATGTCACCAAAATCTATGCCGCCGAACAGATCCTCGGGGGTAAAATCCGCAACCCCGGCAAAACCACCGCGATCATACTGGGCACGTTTTTTGGGGTCAGAAAGTATCGCGTAGGCTTCCGCGATCTCTTTGAATTTTTCTTCGGCATCCGGCGCTTTGTTGCGATCCGGATGATATTTCATTGCCAGTTCACGGAACGCATCCTTGATCGCCGAGGCATCCGCGTCATGTGGTACTCCAAGCACTTCGTAATAATCACGTTGCACAGTGGCCATATCACGGCTTCAACCATGTGTTCATTTAGACTCTTCGTAGTCGGCGTCAACGACGCGACCACGGCGACCGGATCCGGATGGTTTGGCCTCACCCCCGCCACCCAGATCCGGGGCGGGATGCGGCGCATAGGCCCCCGAAGTTGGTGCTTCGGGTGATTGGGAATACAACAAGGCGCCGGCTTCACGTAGCACTTTTTCAAGCTCGTCCTGTCTTTGCGTCACCAGCTGAAGATCATGTTTACTTAATGCTTCGCGTGTCTGCCGCAGTGCCTCTTCCAGCCGTTTGCGCATGTCAGCACCGAGTTTCTCGCCAAACTCCGCCAGCATTTTCTCCGCCTGATAACACATCGAATCAGCCGCATTTAATTTGTCCGCCTCTTCGCGTCGTTTCTTGTCGTCCTCGGCATAGCGCTCTGCTTCATCAATCATGCGTTGCTTGTCATCTTCAGAAAGTCGGGTTGAACCCGTGATGCTGATGGATTGTGATTTACCTGTCGCCTGATCCTTGGCGGTCACATTGAGTATACCGTTGGAGTCAATATCAAAGGTCACATCGATCTTTGGAATTCCGCGCGGTGCCGGTGGCAAACCTTCCAGATTAAATTCGCCCAGGCTGGTATTGTCCCGTGCCATCGGACGTTCTCCCTGGTAAATATGTACCGTAACCGCGGTTTGCATATCGGCGGCAGTAGTAAAGGTTTCGGTATGTTTAACCGGTATCGGGGTGTTACGGGCGATTAATGCGGTGGCCACGCCACCGAGGGTTTCAACACCCAGGGTCAAGGGGGTCACGTCCACCAACACGATATCGCCAACTTCACCACTCAATACGCCGGCCTGAATGGCCGCCCCGCTGGCGACGCATTCCATCGGATCGACACCCATTTCCGCCTTGCGACCAAACATCTCTTCGAAAAAGCTTCGCACTGCGGGCATGCGCGTAGGTCCACCGACAAAGACAATACGCTGGATCTCATTGGGCTGATAACCGGCATCACTCAATGCCTGTTGGACCGGCCCGCGACAACGCGCGATCACTTCATGGACCTGACGTTCCAGCTCGGTACGGGTGAGATCGAGTTCCAGGTGTCTTGGCTCACCGCCGACAGCTGTAATATAGGGCAAACTGATATGTGTGGTGGTACTGGTTGACAGTTCAATCTTGGCGACCTCGGCCGCTTCTCGCAAGCGTGCAAACGCTTTCTCGTCATCGCGCACATCCACGCCCGTCTGACTTTTAAACCTTTCAGCCAGGTAATCAACCAGCTTTTGATCCATATCGGTACCACCAAGTTGCGTATCGCCACTGGTGGCTTTGACTTCGAATACGCCTTTACCGAACTCCATGATGGTCACATCCAGTGTGCCGCCGCCAAAATCAATCACCACAATACGCAGTTCTTCACCGATCCGATCCAGACCATACGCCAGCGAAGCGGCGGTCGGTTCATTTACCAGACGCACGACTTCGATTCCGGCAATGCGACACGCATCCTTGGTCGCACTGCGTTGATTGTCGTCAAAATAAGCCGGTACAGTCACTACGGCTTTCTCGACCGGCTCACCGAGAAAGGCCTCGGCGTCGCGTTTGATTTTCTGTAGCAAAAATGCGGACAACTGCTCAGGGGTAAACTCACGCCCCCGCAAGCGAATGGTTTCCCGCTTACCCATCTGGCGTTTAAAACCGGTGGCTGTGCCTTCAGGATTAGCGGCTGCCTGGCGGCGTGACGGCTCACCGATGAGGGTTTGACCATCTGCAGTGATCGCCACATAACTGGGAAAGGCCTTGCCACCCAGACTGATCCCCTCGGCGCTGGGAATTATGACAGGTCGACCGCCGCGTAGCATGGCCGCTGCTGAATTCGACGTGCCAAGATCAATACCGATAATTGCCATACGTTGCCCCAATGAACTGAAAATCAAATCTTGTTTGGTTTTACTTTTATCGCCTGCTGGATAGGAGGATTGCCTATCATTCGCGTATGAAGTTAGGTAGTGAATGATGAATAAAGCTGGATTTTACTTCTTGAATTAAAATTTTACATGCCAAGCTCCGGTTTTTCTGACTCGGCACGAAGTTTCCGGATAACCTGCTCAAGTTGTTCAGCCGCAAAGCCTGCTTCTTCCCCCATGACTTCCCTGATCATGAGTGTCAAAGCGTTGAACTGCGCATCTGTTATCTGTTTGGCTACCTTCTTGTCCAGCGACTGTTTGAATGTCGCCACGATCTTTTCCGCTCTTTCCTGGTGCCGATTCGTCATACCAGTAACTCCATAATGACACTGAATGTTTGTAGAATAGCAGAATAGCTATTGCACTTCCTTCGACCCACTTGAGTTAAGACAACAGATCAAACGAATTTATGAGATTCTGCCTAGCGTGGAGCCTGATGTATTCTGGCGGGCTGTTGTCACATGGCCACCACATAACAAATCAGCTATATATTTAAATACCACCCTGCCTAATGACAACAGAGCACGGCTTTTAAAATATGACGACCCTGTCCCTTGCAGACATCCAAACCGCCCGCGAGCGCATTAAAGATGTGGTCGAGATGACACCCTGTGACTATTCCGAGATACTCAGTCGGTTATACGGCTGTCACATTTATCTTAAACTGGAAAACCTGCAAATCACCGGGTCGTTCAAGCCCCGCGGCGCCTTTAATAAAATGTTGCAACTAACGCCCGAACAACGCGAGGCGGGGGTTATTGCTGCGTCGGCCGGGAATCATGCACAAGGCGTGGCCTATGCGGCTCGCCAGCTCGGTATCGATGCCACCATTGTGATGCCGGAAACCACTCCCCTGGCAAAAATACGCGGCACTGAGGAATTAGGCGCAGCCATCGTGCTATATGGCAGTCGCTATGCTGAAGCCTATGACAAAGCCAGCGAGTTACAGCAACAACATGGCTATACCTTTATCCATGCCTTTGATGATCCCCGGATCATTGCCGGACAAGGCAGCGTTGGCCTGGAAGTCCTGGAACAAGTGCCGGAGCTGGATATGCTGGTGGTGCCCATTGGCGGGGGCGGTCTCATCGCCGGCAGTGCCCTTGCCATAAAGGCTACCCGGCCGGAAGTTCGCATTATTGGTGTAGAAGCCGGGCGAATCCCGTCCATGAAATCCAGTATCGCGGCCGGCCACATCGAAACATCCCACCCCGCAAATACCATTGCGGATGGCATCTCGATTACCAAGGTCGGACAACATACCTTTCCGCTAGTTAAGCAGTATGTTGATGAAATCCTCACGGTCAGTGAAGAAAATATCGCCAGTGCCATCATGATGCTGCTGGAACGGGAAAAGACCCTCACCGAAGGCGCCGGGGCAGTCGGCTTTGCGGCACTGAGTCAGGGATACATCGACAATATAAAGGACAAGAAAATTGTCGTGGTACTCAGTGGTGGCAATATCGATATGACCATGTTAACGGTGATACTTGAGCGCGGCATGGAATACGATGGCCGCATGGCTCGCCTCAAAGTGGTCATTCCTGATAAGCCAGGCAATATCGCTAAACTCGCCGCATTGGTTGCGGAGCAACAGGCAAATATTCTGGAGATCTATCAGCATCACTCTGTCAGTGAAGTCGATATTGGCGAAACGGAAGTGGAAATGGTGCTGGAAGCAAAAGGCAAAGAGCATATCGATGCCATCATCGCCTCAATCGATCAGTGCGGCTATACGCTTAAATGAACGCCTGCCCTGATTAACAATCGCGCCCCAGTTAAAGTGTCCGGGAAGAATATGGTTATGAAGAAGCGTAACCTGCTAAATATTATATTGGTTACAACAGGTTTTATTCTTTCCCCGCTGACCTGGTGGAATGATCTGCTGGTTAATATTCCGCTGGCGTACTTTTTCTCACTGCCATTTTCACTGCTTGATGAATCTCTGTTTTTACCCAGTTTTATCGTTGGCTATTGGCTAACCAACTTGCTTGGCTTTTTGCTGATGCACTGGGGTGGTGAAGGGCTAATCTATAAAGAAAGATCGACGATCAGTGTCAAGCGCAGTTTATACATATCGCTGATTTATTCGATCATTGTCGTTATTCTGGTGTTGCTCGGCTGGCTTGCACCACCAACAGAATACCTGCAGTATCTGCGCCAATAAGGTTATTGTATGTATCAAACCACCATCACAGCACGCGAACCATTTTCCCATGTCCATCAACCTGTAGAGATTGTCGAGCGCAAGGGTATCGGCCATCCTGATACTATTTGTGACGCCCTGGCGGAAGAATTAAGTCGTGCATTATGCCGCTTTTACCTCGATAAGTTCGGCATCGTCATGCACCACAACGTGGATAAAGTCCTGCTCTGGGGTGGGACTTCACAACCCCGCTTTGGTGGTGGCGTGGTTACCGCTCCGATTGAACTATTTATGGCA
>JAHEIJ010000068.1 GCA_024639445.1 Gammaproteobacteria bacterium | reverse complement strand
TCGCCAATTCATGTTGCGCAGTGTACTACTGGACGCCTTCGAACAACTATGCAAGGAAGATTGCCCAGAACTTTGTGACAGCCCGCTTGCCTCGGTAATTACTTGTTGCCAGGAAGCAGCCATGGACACAAGCTGGATTTATCTGGCATTGCGTCCCCGCATTGCATCCTGGGTGTTTGTCCGTATCCATCTTGAGTCGCTACAGAGTGAAAAAATTCCGGTTACAGAATTTTTACGTTTCAAGGAGCGGCTGGCGGCGGGAACAAGTGATGATGATTGGGTCCTGGAGTTTGATCTCGCACCGTTCTCGCGTGAGTTTTACAAACTGCACGAAGCGAATTCGATTGGTCGTGGTGTGGAATTTCTTAATCGTCGACTGTCCAGTCGACTTTTTGAGGAACTGGGTAAAGGCGACAAACGCCTGCTGGCCTTTCTCCAGGTACACCGCTACCGCGATCAGCAACTTATGCTCAATGAGAATATCGAAGATGTTTCTGATCTGCGGCATGCCTTACGTCAGGCAGACATGCATTTACAGGCTCAACCGCATGATATGCCCTGGGAAGAAGTCTATGCGGATTTGCGCAGTTATGGCTTTGAACCCGGCTGGGGCAATGATGTCGCCCGCATACGCAATACCATGCAATTATTGCTGGATATTCTTGAAGCCCCATCACCAACCAACCTGGAAGATTTTTTAAGCCGTATCCCCATGATCTTTTCTATGGCGGTTCTTTCTCCCCACGGTTATTTTGGTCAAGCCAATGTACTGGGAAAACCAGACACTGGTGGCCAGGTGGTTTATATCCTGGATCAGGTTCGTGCCCTGGAACAGGAAATGCGTGATCGCTTACTCCAACAGGGACTGAATATTGACCCGCAAATCGTGATCCTGACACGCCTGATCCCCAACGCCGAGGGAACGACGTGTAATGAGCGTCTGGAGCCCATCGTCGGTACCCATAATGCACGCATCCTGCGTGTACCATTTCGTTATCCGGATGGAGAGGTTATTCCGCACTGGATTTCCCGTTTTGAAATATGGCCCTATCTGGAACAGTTTTCCATCGAGGCGGAGCGTGAATTACTGGCAGAATTAAGTGGCCGACCGGATTTGATAGTCGGTAATTATTCAGATGGCAACCTGGTAGCATCACTTATGTCTCAACGCCTGGGCATAACCCAATGCAACATTGCTCATGCGCTTGAAAAAACCAAATATCTCTATTCAGATTTGTACTGGCAGGATAATGAATCGCAATATCATTTCTCATCCCAATTCACGGCAGATTTAATTGCCATGAATACCGCTGACTTCATCATAACCAGTACTTACCAGGAAATAGCGGGCACCAAAGACAGTGCAGGCCAATATGAAAGTTACACCCGTTTCTCGATGCCCGGCTTGTATCGAGTTGTGCATGGTATTGACATACATGATCCCAAATTCAACATTGTATCCCCGGGGGCTGACGCGGCAGTTTATTTTCCCTATACAGACAGAGAGCGCCGTCTGACACACCTGCTTCCGGAGATAGAAGAGCTTGTCTATGGTAAGGAAAATGCCAATGACCGACGTGGTGTACTGAGTGAACCTGATAAACCCGTCCTGTTCACCATGGCAAGGATGGATCACATCAAGAACATCACTGGTCTGGTGAACTGGTATGCTCAAAATGAGGCTTTACGCCAAGAAGCGAATCTGTTGATTGTCTCGGGCCATATTAACCCCGACCTATCCAGTGATGCTGAAGAGCACGAACAGATTCACCTCATGCACAGCCTGATGGATCAACATCAGTTAGACAGCCAGGTCCGCTGGCTCGGCGTCCATCTTGAAAAGTCACTGGCCGGCGAGCTGTACCGTTTCATTGCCGACAAGCGCGGCGCCTTTGTGCAGCCTGCTTTGTTTGAGGCATTTGGTCTTACTGTCATTGAGGCCATGAGTTCCGGCTTACCGACCTTTGCCACCAGTTTCGGCGGACCATTGGAAATCATAGAGGACGGCATCTCCGGCTTTCACATAGACCCAACGCATGGCGATGCCGCGGCAACGCGCATGGCGGAGTTTTTCCTCAAATGCCGTGAACGAAGTGGCTATTGGGAACAACTGTCTCAAGGCGGCCTGCAGCGGGTCGAGGCGCGGTATACCTGGAAGAAATACGCCGAGCGCATGATGACGCTTTCACGTATTTATGGGTTTTGGAAATATGTCAGTCATCTGGAGCGGGAAGAAACCCAACGTTACTTGCAGATGTTTTATGGATTGCAGTTTCGCCCGTTGGCACACGCAATGGCTAAATAACTATTTACGTAAAAAAAACAGGCACTGACTTTGCCTCAACGAGTAAAATCAGCAACCTGCTCTTCTATATTAATTATTTAAATATCTGCTGAAAAAAGGTCTGTAGCTTCTGCCATGATTCCTTATCCACTGTGGCATTATATTCCAGTGGTAATTGAAACTTTTTACCATTTTCAGTGGCGCCGGGATTGGTGAAGCTATGTTTCGCGCCCGGGTAATTCACAAACTCAAAGTCCACACCTGCGGCTGACATCTCCTCTTTAAACGCGGTAATCTGCTCCGGCTTTACGAAAGGATCATCAGCCCCGTTCAGTACCAGTACCTTGGCTTTTACTTTGCCAGGTGCAACGGGTGCCCCTGCACCCAGGCTGCCATGGAAACTTGCGACCCCATCCAGGTCTACACCGCGCCGTGCCATGGCCAACACCACGCCACCCCCAAAACAATAACCAATCGCTGCAACCTGTTGCTTGTCAGTCAACGGTTGTTGTTGCAATAGAGTCAGGCCAGCCATAAAACGTTTCTCGGCAACATCCAGATTCTTCATCACTGCGCCGGAGAATTTTGACGCATCTTCCGGGTGCGCAGCCTGCTTACCCTCACCATACATATCTAGCGCCAGGGCAACATAACCCAATTCGGCCAACATGTGCGCCCGCTTCCTAATATACTCATTCTGGCCCCACCATTCATGAACTACCAGTACACCGGGACGCTTCTCCTTCAACGCATCATCATATGCAAGATAACCTTTTAAATTCAGACCATCGGCAGTATAGGTCACTTCCTTTGTTATCACCTTGGCCTGTACCGTGACCGCAAAAGCAAATAACAGAACACACCACATCAAGCGCTGCATGTTTTTCTCCTTGTTTTGTTCGAATTTTACTATGTCATAAACACCCTGATTCATGGGGTGCAGGCATTGGAGTATAGCCTATCAGACTTGCTTTTTTTATAATTCCATAAATAGAAATTGTTATTAGTCACGCACTATACATATTAGATATTGTGCTTAATGCATAACATCATTCAAGCCAAACTCCCCGTGCCACTGGCCATGCTCAAAATCTATCCGCGCCCATTTAGGTACGAAAGCATCCGCCTTAACGATTGGGAAATCTGTTAAGGGTGGTTCATCACCTTCGTAATCCTTGCCGCAGGTTTCGGTCATTACCGGACGGAAATTAACGATCAGTTTGTCTGACACAGGCACACCTTGACCATGCGATGCCTGTTCATAAAAGCGTACCTTGAATCGTATCAGGCAACTGAAATACAACTCCATTTCAGCGAATAATGGCGAACTGCGTAACGCCAGTGCGTGTTGAGCCGATTGAGTGAGATGTAGCTTTAAGGGTTTGTTGGCAATCGTGATATCGGTAACCATGTTTCCTCCAGGCATCCCCCTGTTAAATGATTAGTGTCAATATTTACAGCGCTTTCAATGCAGCCACGATATCCGCCGGTTCCATACGTTTGGTGTAATCCTTGTCCACACGGGCAGCACGTATAACACCACTCTGATCAATCACGTAGGTGGCCGGTACCGGCAGTTCAAAGGTTTCATCACCATTGGAAGTTGGGATGTCGATACCCCACTGCAAGTAATGCGGCCGTATCGCTTCATCTACGACCATTATCAAACCATATTCACGTGCTACACGATTACCCTCATCACTCAAAACTTCAAACTCCAGAGCATTGTCCTGGGCAGTCTGTTGACTCACGGCGAGGGTTTCGGGGGATACCCCGACCAGTGTAGCACCAAGTGTTTGCATCTCAGGCAATTTGTCATGCAACGCCTTGAATTCAAGATTGCAGAATGGGCACCAACCGCCACGGTAAAAGCTCAACACCACGGGGCCGCTCTCAAGTAGTTCTGACAGTGCAGTCTCGCCACCCTTCACATTGGGCAAACTAAATTCCGGTGCCTTGCCTCCGACATTGCTGGCATTATCTGCGATATTTGACGACATCAACCGTTGCATCACTCCGCCAACGGTCTGTTGCACATCTTCTGACAATCCTCCGATAAAGGTTTCCACGGTTTCTTGAGTTTGCTCTGCCAAGGTCTTGCTCATTATGATCTCCTTAAGTAAGTTTTTATATCAGTGTTAATGGATTAACAGGATTAGTGAATTCATCGAGCTGAAACACGGTTGTTTGGCCGCTCGAATGATCGGTCACTTCTATGCGTCCGGCCCGAGGTTTTCCCTCTGTCAGTGAAAACGCGGAAAATCGAATCGTGGTGAGAATCACGTCGTCCTGATCAAGTAACAGCACCTTGCGCGTGACCCGATCCTGCATGTCATACCAGGCGCGAATGCGGCAATAACCCAGGGAATTAGCAATCCGCCCAGTACGCGCTTCGGCTTGCACGATCAAATAGGCGTGGCCTTCAACGGTTTCCCGCCCAAGGGTTTCCGTCTTGAAGTCATCCGGACCGATGTGAATGAGTGCGGTCTGTGGTTCTGTTTCCGCACCAGCCGTGCCTACAACGAGCAACAAGATAATGATGATCCAGTTACGCATAAGCGCCCCCTTCCATTTAGTTAGCTGCCTTACTAACTTCGAGGCAAAATAAAATCACAAGTTATCCAGCCATCCCTTCAGGCGTGTGACCTGCTCGGTCACCATCTCTGCATCGTTCAAAGAATTGGCCAACAGGCTGATACCCTGCATGTTGGTTACCAGTTCCGTGGCCAGCGCCCGCGCATTCTCATACCCCATGGCATGAAACTGCGCTTGCACCCATGCCAACTGCAGGGTCAGGATATTGCCGGCCTGTTCGGCCAGCGGTCCGTCTTCCTTACTTAACTCCTGACACAGACTACCAATGGGGCATCCGGCTTCGGCCAGGGCATCTTTCATTGTTTCGATGTAGTCCAGCAAGGTATGCAGCCGGGCCATTGGATCCGAAATTTCACTATCCCAACGCTTGAACTGGGCACCGAAGCTTTCCAGGTGCTCCTTGATAACCGCCGCCGCGAGGTCGTCCTTGGTTTTGAAGTAGTAATACACGTTTCCCAGCGGCACCTCAGACCGTTCAGCAATTTCCGCCAGGGTGGTATGGCGGTAACCTTGCTGATGTATCAACTCCCGGGCTGCTTCGAGCAATTTCTCTCGCTTGTTACTGGTTCTGGGCATATCAGTCATACTTAGTTGGATAACTGACTATTACTATAGAGTATTCTCACGGACTTGCAAGAATATGTATCATAGTATATTACTATTATATTAATTTATATAATCAATTAGATTAATCACAAGGACTCCCTCATCATTGTCCCTGTCAAAACATTTACCGATGAGGAGAATCTCAATGTTAACTAACCACGAGGGGCAAAAGGTCCCTAATGTTACTTTCCGCACTCGTGTCGAAAACGATTGGCTCGATGTCACTACCAATGAACTGTTCAAGGGCAAAACCGTCGTCCTGTTTGCCTTGCCGGGAGCCTTCACTCCCACCTGTTCCTCCACCCACTTGCCGCGCTACAACGAGCTGGCACCGGTATTCAAGGCAAACGGCGTGGATGACATCATTTGCCTGTCGGTCAACGACACCTTCGTAATGAACGCCTGGCGCCAGGATCAGGAAGCCGAAAATATTACCGTAATCCCGGACGGCAATGGTGAATTCAGTGCAGGCATGGACATGCTGGTCGATAAAAGCGATCTCGGTTTCGGGCCGCGCTCCTGGCGCTACTCTATGCTGGTGAAGGACGGTGTCATCGACAAGATGTTCATCGAGCCGAACCAGCCGGGTGATCCGTTTGAAATCTCGGATGCGGATACCATGCTTGCCTACATCAACCCGCAAGCTGAAGCACCCAAGGCCGTGAGCCTGTTTACCCGGGCAGGTTGCCCGCACTGCGCGCGCGCCAAGACATTGTTGCAGGAACATGGCATGAACTACGAAGAAATTGAACTGAGTCATACGATCAGCTCCCGCAGCCTGCACGCCATCACTGGTGCCGACTCTGTGCCCCAGGTCTATGTCGGCGGAGTACACATCGGCGGCGCCGATGATCTCGAAGCCTGGTTCGCAGCAAAGCATGCAGCCTAAAACAAATAAAGCCAGACTGCAGTAATGCAGTCTGGCTTTTCTTTTATGCTGATGATTATTTTATTATCGATACAGGATCATTCTACCGTTTAAGCGCCAGATTCAATTTAGTACGGCTGACCCAAACCACGCCGAATGACTTGTTCATCCCGTTCCCTGAGTAACTGATCATGTTCAAGGTCTTTTTTCTTTTTTTGCATAGCTGTAATCATAATTAAAGACTGGCACAGACCGAAATGGTTAATACGGAAATTTAAAGACCGCATTGCAGTATATGTTGATTAATCCGTTTTAACACTAGCATTACCCGGTGCAACAGTTTGGTTAATTCAAATTAAAATCAACCCGTCCTACGTGCGAGCTGCAATCAGATTATAGAGCCATGCAAATATAGCGCCGCCAATCAAGCCATCAACCAGCCCCCACAGCATACCTATCACACTGCCTAGAGGCGTGATGGTAAAACCACGATATATTTGACCAAGGGAAGTCATGTCACTGCTTGCTCCATCAAACAGGATAATCCACCAGGTTCCCATAAAAATCCCCAACCCCCAGACCAGAGCCACTGCAATGGCAAATGCCTTTACATTAAGTTTCATACTCGCCTCTCCTTATTGGGATTACTTTTAACTGAAAACTCGATAAAAATATGCGACCCTATACGACAATGCGAAGGACCAAATATGGCACCAGGTTAAACATTAATATTGCCAGCTTGAATATCGCCATCCCAGCATAGTGGATAGTATCGAACCTGTCAGTTTCTATATTGAACCATTTACTGTGAAGCTTGTATGTCCAGTCATGCGCGAAAACAAAAAACAACCACCACCAAATTAACAGCCCGAGATTGATAAGCGTACACCAGCCGAAAAATTCACGTAGTAATTCAACCGTCATGTGTAATCTTCACCTCGTTATTTACTCCTGAAATCAAAACTTCAAGTATTCTCATCAACTGTCAGAAAGGCTCCACATGGCTCCATTTCCCGTCCATCTTTTATATTCATCACCAGACCGCATTCATAAGACACATAATCACCTTCAGGTTCAAGTTCAACGCTGCCAGCATGACCACTCTCGGTATAGAAGACCTGGGTCGACATCGGCGCACCACAGTATGGGCAGACGATATCATCAAGCGATTCTCTCGCCAGTTCCATCTGATTGCGTAATTGCGCCGATTCCTCCCGCAGTGCGTGCAACTTGTTAACTTTTTCTTCTATGAGGTCTTTGTTCTTATCCCGGTCCTGATTTAACCGTTCAATATCACGTATGAGCGTTGTAAACATTTTCGACATGTTCTCTGCCTGAACATCCGGCGACAAGCGCTTTACTGCATGCAATTGTTCGGTTAAGGAACGATTTTTTTCCTGCAACAACTTTATGCTTTTGCTCCTCTGGCTTGCCAGTGCCAAATACAGAACAAATATTACAAATACAGACGCAGAAATATAAACAACCTGTAGATAGAATAAGGTTTCATTGTCGATAGTCATTTAATTTTCACCACGTCTTTGCTCGTTGATATAAATAATGCAAAGTATCATAAAACCAATAGCCGATTATCTTTATTGTAACTTTTCATATAGCTCTCCCACTTCATCTTCTGAACCAGTCATGCAGCTTGAATATGCCTTGTCATATACTTCCTTTGATTTGAGCTGCTGCAGTGTTTCATCACCTGCACCTTGAGCTGCAATTTCCAGCATGGTCTCTGTAATGTATTTACATTGCTCATTTTTTGACAAGGACCCCGCAAAAGCTGGTGACACAAAAACAATGCAGGCTAACACGGGTAGTAAATATTTTTTCATTTTGCACCTTTATCGCGTTTATATTCGTGTTACTAGCTTAGAGAACTACAAAGTCAGGTTTAAGCCAGACTTTTGGCCCCAATAAGAACCTTACTCCCACCAGAACATATCCTAAACTCAGATTCACGGATACTTTGTGTAAAATTCAGCGCCATGTCGTTATTGACTTTATTTGATTACCCCGGTTTATTTTCCGATTGTTGCACCTGCCCGGCTTTGGATTTGCGCGGTTTTCTTTCCGGCTGTCGCCAGATCGCAGTGGTGGTAAAACATTGCCAACCCCACTTCAGCCATTTCAGTAAAGACACAGCAAGCCACAAGGCCCAGGCCAGCATCAACAGGCGATAGACCAGCAGCGGCACGCTTAGCACCCAGACCTGCGGTAGAACCACCTCGGTACGATCCTGATACCAGTTGAGATCATAGGCACTGGATTGGTTGCCGGCCACATGCATCTCTGGTGTACCTAACAGGCCCTGCTCTACCGCGATAAACAGAAAACTCAATGCGAAAAAGGTCAGGAAGCCCAACCCAATCTGCATACTATCGAATACGAACGGTGATGGCAGGGTCTCTAAACGTGAACGCGCCCCCAGAATCATCAACCAGGCGACGATAAAGGCGGCCATAAACAGTGATACCTGGCTCAGGCCGATTGCCAGTAACAGCCATTGCCAGCTCTTCAATGGCGTGAGCGGCACCCGACCTAGTGCCACCGCTACTAGCAACAATACAATCAGCACACCCCAGTACAAGACCGCCGGACCCATGCGTGGACCGCCGACATACAGCATCCATCGATCCTCTCCCAGGTTAATCTTGGTGGATGCGTTGGTACTGTTGATGCCAAGGTCAACCTGTTTGGAACGATAAAGTGTTGTTATGCCTTGTGAAGTTCGCCAAGTAAGGCTGAAAACTTGTTTACCCGGCACTACCGGCAAAGTAACGCTGTTGCCTTCCTGTCGAATCGGTTGGGTCACGCTGTCAATACTGACCGATTGCAGTCGCGCATCTTCAGGCAAGCGTACCGTATGCTGCCCGCCCTGACTACTGCGCAGGCTGATTCTTAACGTGGTATCCGTGGCTCGACTGCCCGGTTTAATCTGGACCTGGCTGTTATCTATGGTAAGCGTCTTGCCTTCTATACCCTGCGGTTTGGAGATCGCCAAGGTCACGGTTTCACCCGGCCAGGGGTGCCATTCCGGTAACCAGTTCTTTTCCTGATCCTGATGATGTACCACCGGGATGCCTTGTGATTGCATATGCCACACCGGACTGACATCGACGCGCCAGACTTCCATCCATTCTGTGGTGTCAGGCGCCGTCAAGGTAATGTTCAAGCGCTTGTCGAGCACTGACTGCCAGCTATAGACCGATTGGCTGGGTGACATGTTCACCAGCACCCGTTGTTGTGCGGTGCGGACACCGGCGGTGATGGGCGATTCGCCACTTAACAAAGGAATTTCCAATACCACCGGACTGCCTGTGGGTGAGGCCCTGACGACGCGGGTAATCACCTGCCATTCCAGTCCAAGGCGCAG
>JAHEIJ010000310.1 GCA_024639445.1 Gammaproteobacteria bacterium | reverse complement strand
TGGCGTCGCGCGAGTGCCACCGGCGCTATTGTCACCCTGGTGGGCGGGCATGCTGTTTCGGCAGTGTTTTTTGCACTTTCACTGCTGGATATTATGACACTGCATTTTACCGTCGTGGCCGGCCTGCTGGTGCTGATCTCCGGGGTTATCTTTGTTACTGTCAGCTTTATCACGGCATCGCCGCGCGAGCAGCAGGTGAAGGATTACACCTTCCATCATGTCACCATGGAACGGCAGGCCGGACTCGGCTGGTGGCAGGATTATCGTTTGTATAGTCTGATACTTGTGCTTCTGACGGCAGTGCTGGTGATCACCCATTGGTGAATGAAAAAAGGGGACAGATTTATTTTTCTCGATCCATCTTAGAATGGATATCCACTTTATCCATTCTGTCGCAAGCCCTGGCTACTGTTCGAACACCAGATTCTGGGGATCGGCGCCAAGTTCCTCCAGGGCCTGGTTGATCGCTTTCATAAAGCCGGGTGGGCCACAGACATAGAAGTGTTGGTCAAAATCGTTAACCTTTTCCTTCAAAAAGTCCTTGTCGATGCGACGATTTTCATAACCGGGTACCTTTTCGCCGGTACAGGTAAGGATACAACGCTCTCCCAGGTAATGCCGAAACTCGTTTTCACAAAATACATCAGCCGCTGTCTTGTTGGAAAAAATCAATGTATTGTCATCGCTCTGACCAGTACCCGCCTTCTGACGTAAAATGGCAATAAAAGGCGTGATCCCCACACCACCGGCAAGAAATACACCCGGTCCTTGATACTGGATGGTGCCAAAGGGTTCGGAGATCAACAATTCGCTGCCGGCTGGCAGGTTATGCAGCTCACGGGTTACGCCTTCGTGATTCGGATATTGCTTGATTATGAACTCGAGGACCTTGTCGTCCTGCAGGTTAGTGGGGGTAAAAGGGCGCCCCTCGTCTTTCCAGTCGGATTGATTAATCGCCAGCTCTATACCTTGACCGGGCTTAAAATCGAATCCGGCGGGTCGTTCTATGATGAAGCGTTGGACATCATGGGTAACAAATGCACGCATTAATAATTTTGTCGTATATTCTTTACTCATAACGGATTCGCCTTTAATGTCTATTGTCTATGAATGAGTATGTGTTATGCGCTATTTGTTATAACACAGACTTGGTATTTGGGGTCAGAGTAAAAACTCAAAATCAAGGGGTCAGAATACTTGAAGATACTGCTCCTTTTTCCTTATGAAATAGTGACCTAGAAATCAAACAACTTCTTAACCGGTACCCCAAGAACCTCAGCAATCTTTTCAAAATTATCGTACTTTGGCCCAAATATCCCTCGTTCAATATTGCTGATTGATTCAATAGTCAGCACCACCGGTTATTCTGGTCGCGCATAAGCGGGGTTCCGTCCCCGTGCGCGACATTGGTCCCTAAAGGGATTTCCTTTGGTCATGCTCCATGCACGGCAGATTCCGGCATTCACTGAAAATCGCTCCATGCATTTTCAGCATTTCCGCCGTCCTTGGCGGTCAGGCCGGAATGACATAACAACTGGGTAGCGATTGGGTTTAATATCAATAAAAATAATAACCATACTTATGTATTAACACTTGATGCCTGAGACAGATAAATATTAAAAACCGTCCATTTTATGACTTATTGGTAAATGAAGAATTGTGTCATTCAATGATCCAGGACAGCTACAAACTACTGCATCTAAAAGTCGAGGCGTATATTATTTAGTATATAAAATTCCAGCAGGCGGGAATGTTTGTCGTGAATAACAAAACAAAACCGGCGCCAGAAGCAAAGCCTTGGTACCAGCGACGTAAACCAAGACGCAATCTCATTATCATTGTCAGTGTGCTGCTGGTGCTTACCCTGCTGTATTCCTTCGTTCCAACCTATACAGCGCGATATGTGATTGCCAGCCAGCTCAATAAGTTCGGTATTGAGCATACTGGTGTTGAGACACTGAAGATTAATCCCTGGACCATGGAAGTCTGGTTGGGTCCATTACAATTCTGGTCAGGTGACATGGAGCATGGTCAACTTGGTGAATTGGGCATCAAACTAAACCTGCTTCCCGTATTTCAGAAGCATGCCATGGTAGAACGCGTCCTGGTTCGTGATATTGATATTTATGTGGCACGCGCTGGGGACAATACCATTGCATTGAATGGTATTCCGCTTAGCCAGTTTTTTCCTGCTACGGACAAAGCCGCAGCCAAGGCAGTTGATGAAGAATCTCCTCCCTGGGGTACAGGCCTGGGGGCATTCGAATTACAAAACAGCCGGCTTATCTTTAAGGAAAAAACCGGCGGAACCCTTACCGTTCAAATCGATAGTTTGCAGCTTAACGAATTCATCAGCTGGACGCCCGATCAGCCAGGATCGTTCCAACTCAAGGCACAGGTTAACGATATCGAGTTAGATTGGAACGGTACAGCCCGGCCGTTTGCAGAACACATTACGGTCACAGCCAATGCCGTGACCCGGCAGGCTGAGCTGCCCAAGATCATTGAATTTACAGGTCCACTCGGACAAAACCCAATAGAACGCAGGGAAGGGGTATATAACAGCGTGTTTCAGCATGAGCTGACACTCTATAAAACCGGACGCCTGGAGGGCAAGACGGTCGGCAAGCTGGCGATGATCGGCGCAGATTATGTCCAGGATGAAGATTATGCCTTATCTGTAGAACGGGCCGAGCTGGATCTTGATACGGCATATACCTTAACCGAAGACAATGATTTAGAAATCAATGGCCAGGTCACCATGGATATCATGCAGACCGCCGGTAAAGTACCAGAGGATAGTGTCTTCGGCCTGGAAAAGGCACGTGTCGAACTCGCCGACCTGACTGCGACCATGAAAGACGATCTTAGCTTAAGCGTTGCCGTCAAGCCGCAGCTTAATCTAACGAATGGTAAGTTTACCGGTCCGATACAGTTATCCATGGATGCGCTGCTGAATATTCTGCGCCAATTGCAATCACTATCAGCAGGTGTTGAGGTTAGTAAAGAACAAACCGGCCTGGGTGATAATGCG
>JAHEIJ010000309.1 GCA_024639445.1 Gammaproteobacteria bacterium | reverse complement strand
CGGGCACTGATACTGGACGGCGTTATCCCGCAGTCGATCCGCATTTTCGAGGAAGCGCCAAGGCGCAATTACGAAGCGATCATGCGCGTGATCAACAAGTGCAACAGCGATATCCGCTGTTACGGCCAGTATGGCAACGATCTGGACCGCCGTCTCGCGGACTACCTGGCGCAACTCGACGCTTCACCGATCAAAATCAGCGTAGACGGTAATACTGATAAGCAGCCGATGGAGGTCACGGTCACAGCCTCGATGTTTTTCAACAGCCTGTATATGGCGATTCATGAGCCGGAAGTGATCAGAAGGATACCGGCGCATCTATACAACATATTTGCCGGCAGCAAGGACGACCTGGCCAGGCTGGTGGGCGAGTTTTATGTCGATGAATTACCCGCGAGCCTGGTCAACGAAGGCGCTTATGCATCCTATGCATGCTATGAGGAAATTCCTTTCGTGGATTTTGATATTGCCCGCAGCGAACTGACGAAATATCCGTTCCAGCATTACACCAATGCCAGGTTATTCGATCATATGGAAACCATGTGTGCGGTCTGGGACGTACCCGCCGCAACCGCTGATCTGAAACAGCCCTATAAGATCGAAACGCCTTTACTGATCTATGCGGGCGAACTCGACCCGGTTACGCCTCCGGAAATGGCAGGACCGGTTATTGCCAACGCGAGGCGGTGGTGGGGAAAAGTCTGGCCCGATAACACGCATGAAGTGATCCACCACTCCGAGTGCGCTGACCTGACGGCAAGGATATTTCTGGCCGAGCCCGAGCGGTACCCGTTTGTTCATGAGTGTGTCCACCTTATCAACAGGTACTGGCACTGAGCGTGATACACGACTCGTGAGGTTGATGGTCGTCAGGACTGATGAATAGCCGGGGTCGAATATGAGTTTTCCTGATCAGGCACCGACGATCGTGCCAGGGCCGACGGAAAGCCGATCTCGAGCCCTCCGTGAAACAAAAAAAGCGGAGTTGGGCCGCCTTTTTCAGTTTGTTTTTGGAATGGCTCCCCGAACTTGCGCGCCTCGTAATTGGCGGCCGCCACCACACCACGCTCGGTGGCAGAGCCGCCAACCGCCACCGGTTGCCCGGCCAGTTCGGGATGCTCGCGCACCACGACCGAGGCATAAAACGAATCCATACTGATGTGGATAATCATCGGACGCAGTATAACCGGGATAGTGGGGAGGCGTGATCGAGGGATTGGGTACTATAGAGACCCCAATCCATTATTTATTCAAAAGGTCTGCCGAAATATGTCAGTGCCCACATTGCCAGCAAGTAGACGCTAAGTAATGACTGAATTCCTGATACTGTTCTAACCCACCCTGTTGGTCGAAAGGTAAATTCAGAGAACTGTAACCGGGTGATCCAGTTGCCAACATTAAAATCTCTCCAGCCAATATGAAACGCCGAAAGCACGCTGAAATACAGTGCGTATAGAATAGTGGACCAAAGCCCACCGGGCATGATTAACTCGTGAACGTCCGTTGGATCTGATGAATTATTATAAATCAGTCGATCCTCTGGGTGTATACGCCATATCCCTGCATTCTCTTTAGGTGCCATTAATGCAATTAGATATACAACAGCAAATAAAAAAATCAGATAAAAAATAGATTTAAGCGCGCGCCCAGGTGATCTTCCCCACTCGGTTGTCAATTCATATGCAACATACATAAATAAGCTCTCAATTACATCGCTATATTTTCGGTCCGGTTGCTCGAGTAAAATTTCCATTTCCCTATGTTTTATTGCGTAGGTTACATCGCGCTCTTCAGTTCTTAATCCTTCCTTTTTGTATTTGTTTCGTAATTCAATCAAGCTATGAGGGCTTTCTACAAATCGTAAATCCTTGAGGTTTTTTACCTGGTTAATTCTTGTTGTCGACAGGTCAGAATCAAGGCTTAGTTCGAATATGACATTCTTGAGATTCGCGCGGTCAAGATTAGAATTTCTGATTACTGCATTGCGCATGTCGACGCTTTCCAGATTGGCGCCTGACAACACTGTGTCTGTGATTTTCGCATTACGCATATCAGAAAAACTGAAATCACTATTTGAAGCGTTTGTGTTCTCTATGTTTGCGCCGACTAACACGGCACCTTTGAAATTTGCCAAATCCAGCATAGAATCTCTGATTGTTGCCTGATTGAGCTTGGTATTTTCAAGATTGGCGGAACGGAGATTTGTTTTTTCCAAATGAGCAAGTTTGAGTTCGGCGGCACGTAAATTAGCCTCTTCAAAGTCGACCTGTTTCACGTTGGTTCTCCAGAGAAACGCTTCGATAAAACTTGCCTTCCACAGTCTTGCCCCCTCAAGATTTGCCCCAATAAGATTGGCTCCATCAAAATTAGCCCATTCCAGACCTGCACCCTGTAAATCAGCATTCTCCAATTGTGCAAGGCAGAGGTTTGCATAGCGACTATCGGAATAGATCTTTGATTTATCTATGACGGGGTCACCAATACCCGGCTGTATTTGATCAAGCCTGTACTCCTCAACGACCTTCTTATGCGCATCAATAATGCTGGTCAGCATCTCGTTCGATATGCTTCTACCAGCGTAACTGCCTTGGCACTCATCCAGTGATATTGCACTGGATACGGACGAGTACGATAAGAAAAAGATAAACAGCCAAAATGAATTACGCCTCATTTGTCACCGACCCTATTTCTGCTAGCCTGTCTAGCGTTTTTATACTACATCATTATCTTCGTTCCTCAATAACTTGTGCAGGTCCGACCTGGACGTACTGTGGACGTGCTGTTCGCTAATAATTAGTTTTTATTAGATTTTTTCTTATGTATGTAAGTTTGTTAGCGTATTAGGATTTACTTACATAATAGGCCTAAAAAATTACATCAAAATACGACTTATCCCTCAATATTTTTATTCTATCGGCTATACATTAGGTGTATCAAATGATGACGAATTGCTTGTGTTGAAGCCTGGAAGCCTGTCTTCATTTGTTATGCTGAATGTCGGTTGGTTTGGGCAAATCGGTTTGAGGTAGTGACTATGCCGA
>JAHEIJ010000067.1:7163-9853 GCA_024639445.1 Gammaproteobacteria bacterium | reverse complement strand
GGGTTTCCTCCATTGGGCGGTGATTGCGATCCCCATAGGTGGACTCCATTAATAGCACATCCGCCTTTTCTAGCTGAACCGGATCACGCAAGATGGCGGCACAACTGTTGCCGAGATCACCTGAGAACACCAGTTTTCTGGCTTTGCCCTCTTCGTTGATCGTTAATTCAACGATGGCGGATCCCAGAATATGGCCGGCATCCAGATAGCGTAATTGAACCCCGGCCAGGATCTCAGTCGAAGCGGCATAAGGCTGGCCATTACATTGTTGTAATGTCCTTTCCGCATCTTCGATAGTATAGAGGGGCTCGATTTCCTCCTTGCCGGCCCGCCTGCGCCGCTTGTTCTCCCATTCCGCATCCCGCATATTGAGAAAGGCGGAATCTTTCAGCATAATCTCCAGCAGTTCACAGGTTGGGTACGTCATGTAGATGGGCCCGCGATAGCCGTCATTGACCAGCTTGGGCAAGCGACCGGAATGATCCAGATGACCATGCGATAACACCACGGCATCTATGCTCTTGGGATCAAATGGAAACGGCTCTTTATTTTGCTGTTCTTCTTCATAGCGCCCCTGAACAAGGCCACATTCCAGGAGTATTTTTGACTGCCCCACTTCCAACAAGTACATGGAACCAGTCACCCCGCCCGTTGCTCCCAGAAATGTTAACGTTGCCATTACACGCCCCAATTATGTCCATAGTATTCTTTAAAATAATCCACTAATCTTGTCAGTTATGCCGGTTTACGGCTAACCCGTTAATAGTCTAGTATGATTTACAGAGACTCATGATAAACAGCCAAACAAAGTCATTATACTTGCCCGCCCACTAACTGCCAGAATATAGGGATATGGAAGGAATTGAGAATTATCAGCTGGGTCAGACCGATGAACTTCTGCGGATCAATACGCGCGATGACTGCCAACAACTGTCTCTGGCTATGGCTCAACAGGCCAAACGCTCATTGAATATCTTCAGCCATGATCTTGAACCTTCACTCTACAATACGCCCAGTTTCTATGAAGCTGCGCGTAGTGTGATAGGGGCAGATACGAGTTCCTTAATTCGTATTCTCATTTATGATGTTAGCGGCACCATTAATAAGGGGCATCGCCTGCTCGACCTTGCCAGTCGTCTTTCCAGCCGTGTTCAAATTCGCAAGCTGACCAAGAAATACCATCATGCCTTTATGATTGCTGATGGTATTGGCGTCGTTGATCGCCGACGCGCCGAGCGTTTTGAGGGAACCGCTAATTTTAATGCCCCTGGCTGGGGCCAAAACCTACTGGTATTTTTTAATGGTGTCTGGGACCAAAGTTCACGCACCTCTGAAGTGTATTCCCTCAAGATATAACCTAAAACAGATTACAATCGGCCTGGTGAAAATTATCTGATGGTATCGGAATTTGAACTCCAACAGGATCTGATTCATCTTAATCACGCCGCCGTGGCACCCTGGCCACACTGTACGCGGGAAGCGGTAGAAGCCTTTGCCCGCGAAAATGCCACCCAAGGATCATTGCATTATCCCGAATGGGTCAAGAAGGAAGCGCATTTACGCCAACTACTGGCGAAGTTGATTCACGCCCCACAGGCCGATGATATTGCCTTATTGAAAAATACCTCCGAAGCCTTGTCGGTCGTCGCACACGGGCTTCCATGGCAAGCCGGTGACAACGTTGTTATCAGCGATCAGGAATTTCCTTCTAATCGAATCGTGTGGGAATCACTGCAGGATCGCGGTGTGGAAGTTCGGCAGGTTGGTCTGACTTCGGCCGACAGTCCTGAGCAGGCGTTGATGCAGGCCTGTAATCCTCGCACCCGCATACTTGCGATCAGTTCCGTGCAATATGCCAGCGGGTTGCGCGTCAATCTCGCCACCTTGGGCCAGTTTTGTCGTGATCAGGGTATTTTATTCTGTGTCGACGCCATCCAGAGTATTGGTGCCCTGAAATTCGACGTGAGTGCCGTTAACGCCGACTTTGTGATGGCGGATGGGCACAAGTGGATGCTGGGTCCCGAAGGTCTGGCGTTGTTTTACAGTCGCAAGCATGCGCGAGATCAACTCAGTTTGCATCAATTTGGCTGGCGCATGGTGGAACATTATGAGGATTTTGATCGGATAGACTGGCAAGTGGCTGACAGCGCACGCCGATTTGAGTGTGGTAGCCCGAACATGCTGGCAATCCATGCGCTACATGCCAGTATCAAGCTGTTATTGGCCAGCGATATGGCGAAAGTGGAGCAACGCGTGATCGCAAATAGTGATGCGCTTTTTACGCTTATAAATAGTAGTGCTAATCTTGAATGCCTTACGGACATGACACCGGGGCGTTACGCCGGCATTGTGGTTTTTCGGCATAAACGCTACCCGTCTGAGCATATGTATCGCTATCTGATGCAGCAGCGTGTATTGTGTGCCTTGCGAGGTGGCGGAGTGCGTTTCTCCCCCCATTTCTACACTCCCGCCGAATTGTTACGGCAAGCCATAGAATTGGCAGACAACTGCCCTGCCCCTTGAAATCTCTCCACTATAATTACAGATATACAATATTAAGGAATGCACTGGATATCACCGGCACCTTTCAGGCCGCCATATGTCGAATACAATAGCGAAACAGGGATTTACCAGCGATAAGGTTCGGCTTTAACAACAATTACGAACCATAACCGCATTAACCGTGAGAG
>JAHEIJ010000067.1:0-7153 GCA_024639445.1 Gammaproteobacteria bacterium | reverse complement strand
TGGATATCACCGGCACCTTTCAGGCCGCCATATGTCCAATAACAATAACGAAACAAGGAATTTCAGCGATAAGGTTCAACTTTAACAATTACGAACCAAAACCGCATAAACCGTGAGAGTATGAGGATGGGAGTTGGCGTTTTATCACGTCTGAGCGGAATGCTCACAAAGTGGCTAACTAAAGAACCGGAGCAACCTTCGGAGTCGGTGCTGTTATTGAATTTTGATCGGCTCTCCTATGAACTTCGTCCCGGCGATGTGATCCTGGTAGAAGGTCGCAGCAAGGTATCTGAAGTGATCAAGATGACTACCCAGAATCCCTGGACTCACGCTGCGCTGTATATCGGTCGTCTCTACGAGATTGAAGATGAAGCCGTTCGCAATACTGTTAGCCGTTACATCGACGCTGAACCCGAGCAACAACTCCTTGTGGAAACCTTGTTGGATCAAGGCACGGTCGTCTATCCCCTGGAAAAATACCGTCATGAACACTTGCGCATATGCAGGCCCAACGGCCTATCTCCCAAGGATGCGCAAAAAGTCATTACCTATGTGATCAACCGCCTGGGTACCACCTACGATGTAAGACAAATACTTGATCTGGGGCGGTTCATGTTCCCGTATAGCATCGTGCCGCGCCGCTGGCGCTCGAGTTTATTTAATCACAATGCCGGCGATCCCACCCGTACCGTATGTTCAACCATGCTGGCACAAGCCTTCCAGTCTGTGCGGTTCCCCTTACTCCCCTTGGCGGAACGCACTGATCATGGCAAGGTCCATATTTATCAGCGTAATCCACGTCTGGTGACGCCAAGAGATTTTGACTATTCACCCTATTTTGACATTATCAAATACCCGCTATTCGGCCTGGATGACCTGGCGGTATATCGTCATCTCCCCTGGGGTGATAAGGATGTCGTATGCAATGACGCCGGCGACTGCTTTCGGGAAATACCTGAACAGGTTTTAGAAGACAATACACATGAGGCTGAAACCACCTCAACCGAAAAACCACAAATGGAAGACTCTGTAAAATCGTTGCATAGTGTCAAAACGGCAAAAGGAGAAACCTCATGAGCCAAAACAGCCCGAGCCAACCATGGCGTTTGCGTTATATCTCAGAACCCATGTTGAAGCTGTTTCGCCGCGTCTCACCCGCCATGTCCCAGACGGAACGCGAAGCGCTTGATGCCGGTTCGGTATGGTGGGATGGTGAATTATTCAGCGGGCGGCCTAACTGGAAAAAATTCCGCCAGCTGCCTGCCCCGACATTATCTGAAGAAGAACAGGCATTCATCAGTGGCCCGGTGGAAACCCTGTGCCAGATGTTGAACGACTGGGATATCACCCATGAAAGGTCTGATCTGCCGCCTGAAGTCTGGCAGTACATCAAGGACAACGGCTTCTTCAGCATGATCATTCCCAAAAGTTACGGCGGACTTGAATTCTCCGCCCTGGCGCACTCCAGTGTGGTCATGAAGATTTCCACCCGCAGTATTACTGCCGCCGTCTCTATCATGGTGCCGAACTCGCTGGGCCCGGGCAAACTGCTACTGGAATACGGTACCGAGGCACAGAAAAATCACTTTTTACCGCGCCTCGCCGCTGGCGCGGAAATCCCCTGCTTTGCCCTGACCAGCCCCCATGCCGGTAGCGATGCCGGTGCGATTCCCGACTACGGTATCGTCTGCCGCCAGGCCTTCGAAGGTAAGGAAGATGTGCTGGGGATTCGTCTCACCTGGGACAAGCGTTATATCACCCTTGGACCGGTCGCCACCCTGCTGGGCCTGGCCTTCAAACTTTACGATCCGGATCACCTGTTGGGTGACGAGGAACAGTTGGGTATTACCCTGGCCTTGATTCCCACCGATACGCCCGGCGTCGAAATTGGCCGCCGGCACTTGCCGCTGGATATTGTTTTTATGAATGGTCCCAATAGCGGTAAAGATGTGTTTATTCCGCTCGACTGGATCATTGGCGGCGTGGAGCGAGTTGGCGAAGGTTGGCGCATGTTAATGGAATGCCTCTCCGATGGCCGTGGCATTTCCTTACCGGCGTTGAGTACCGGTGCCGGTAAACTGGCCAGTCGCACGGTCGGCGGTTATTCACGCATCCGCCGTCAGTTCAAACTGCCCATTGGCCGATTTGAAGGCATCGAAGAAGCCCTGGCCCGTATCGGTGCTTACACCTACATGATGGATGCCGCTCGCACCTTGACCGCCGTGGCGCTGGATCGCGGTGAAAAACCCTCGGTGATCTCCGCCATCGTGAAATATCACCTCACCGAAGGGATGCGCCAGGTAATCAATGACGGCATGGATGTGTTGGGGGGTGCCGGGATCTGTCTCGGGCCACGCAACCTGCTAGGCCGGGCCTATCAATCCATTCCGATTAGCATCACGGTGGAAGGCGCCAATATCCTGACCCGCACCATGATTATCTTCGGCCAGGGCGCCATCCGCAGCCATCCCTGGATATTCAAGGAACTGGATGCCCTTGGCGAAGAAGATCCCGAAGTCTCACTGGAAAAATTCGATCGCGCCCTGTTTGGCCATATGGGATTTTATTTCTCTAACCTGTTTCGCAGCCTGTGGCATGCCCTCACCAGTTCGCGTTTTGTTCTGGTCAAGGCAAAACGCCCGACCCGTCGCTATTACCAGCACCTGACCCGCATGAGTGCTGCGTTTGCGCTTTGTACCGATGTCGCGCTCATGACACTCGGTGGATCGCTTAAGCGACGGGAAAAGATCTCCGGCCGACTTGGTGATATTCTGAGCCAAATGTACCTGGCTTCCGCCACGCTGAAACGTTTCGAGGATCAGGGCAGACCCCGCGAAGATCTACCGCTGTTGCATTGGGTATGCCAGAACTGCCTGTATGAAATTCAAAAAGCCTTTGACGGCTTGTTTCAAAACCTGCCGAGTCGCTGGAATACCTTCTGGCTTCGCTGGTTTGTCTTTCCGCTCGGCCAACATTTCAAGGCACCTTCCGACAAACTGGGACACCAGGTTGCGCAGTTGCTAATCAGCCCATCCGAGGCACGGGATCGCCTGACTGATGGTTTATACATTCCGGATAGCGTGGATGCCCAGTTGGGCCTGATTGAAGATGCCTTGCACAAGGTCATCGCAGCCGAAGATGCCGAGCGTCACTTGCGGCAAGAACTGAAAGATTACACACCAGACTATCATGGCCTGGAAGGCCTATTGGCAGCGGGGCTGAAACAACGCATTATTAGCGAAACAGAAGCACAGTTGATCCGTGATGCCGATGCGGCTCGTACGGAAGTCATTAAAGTCGATGACTTTGCAGCGGATATGACGTAAATGAGCGCCAATAAGAAGGACAATAACATGGCAGAAGAAACTCCGACCAAGCCAAAAGCGCCTCGGCGGACGTCGACCCGCCACCGACCCGTTTACATTGTGGATGGCAGTCGTACGCCCCAACTCAAGGCCAAAGGCAAACCGGGCCCCTTTCATGCCGCCAACCTGGCATTGAGTTGTGGCCAGGCCTTGCTGGCGCGCCAACCCTTTGAACCCAGTGATCTTGATGAAGTGATCGTTGGCTGCGTTATGCCTGGTCCCGACGAGGCGAATATCGGCCGCGTAGTGGCACTGCGCCTCGGCTGTGGCAAGAAAGTACCGGCCTGGACCGTGCAGCGTAACTGCGCCTCGGGTATGCAAGCGCTGGACAGCGCCGCCAAGGACATCAGTCTGGGACGTGCCGAACTGGTACTGGCCGGTGGCGTCGAAGCCATGAGTCATGCCCCGGTGTTACTCAATGACAGTATGGTGACCTGGCTTGGCAGCTGGATGTCTGCAAAAACGCTGACCGCGCGAATCAAAACCCTGGCACAACTCCGACCCAGCTATCTGAAGCCGATCATCGCCCTGTTACGTGGTCTGACCGACCCGGTGGTGGGACTGAACATGGGTCAAACCGCCGAAGTGCTGGCACATCGATTCAACATCAGCCGCTCTGAAATGGATGCCTTTGCGGTACGCAGCCATCAGCGTCTCGCGGCGGCGCAAGACAACAACTCTTTGACTGAAATTGAATCCCTGTATGACACCCGGGGCCACTTTTACGAGCATGATGATGGCCTGCGGCGTGACTCCAGCATCGAGAACCTGGCGAAACTTCGCCCCGTGTTTGATAAGCCATTTGGTAACGTGACGGCGGGCAACAGCGCACAGGTAACCGATGGCGCGGCCATGCTGATCCTCGCCAGTGAAAAGGCGGTAGAAAAATACCATCTGCCCGTGCTTGGTAAAATCGTGGATACCGAGTGGGCTGGACTGGAACCTGAACAAATGGGCCTGGGGCCGGTCCATGCGTCTACGCCGCTATTAAAGCGTAATAAACTCAAGCTCGAAGATATCGACTTCTGGGAAATCAATGAAGCCTTTGCCGCCCAGGTTCTCGCCTGTCTCAAGGCATGGCAGGACAAGGATTATTGCAAAACCGAATTAGGCTTAAGTGACGCCCTGGGTGAGCTGGATCAAAGCCGCCTCAATGTGGATGGCGGCGGGGTCAGCCTGGGTCACCCCGTGGGCGCAAGCGGTGCCCGCATCGTGTTACATCTTCTGCATGTGCTGGAACGCAATAATGCCAAAACCGGCATCGCTACCCTGTGTATTGGGGGCGGGCAAGGCGGCGCAATGTTAATCGAACGGGCAACGGGATAGCAGCATGACAGGAAAAAATGATAATAACTGGAAAGTCAGTGAAGACAGCGATGGCATCGTCTGGCTGCATCTCGATAAAGTCAACAGTAAAACCAACGTGTTATCTGCCAGGGTACTGCAGGAATTTGCTGACTTGATTCACGGTTACAGTCAGTCACCGCCACGTGGTCTGGTTATTCTGTCTGACAAAGAAAGCGGTTTTATCGCCGGTGCCGACGTTAAAGAGTTCAATAACTTTCATACCGAAGAAGAAGCCCGCGAGGCCATTGAACGTGGCCATGCGATTATGAACCAACTGGAAAGCCTCCCCTGCCCCACCGTCGCGGTGTTGCATGGCTATACCCTCGGTGGTGGACTGGAACTGGCCCTCGCCTGTCGTTACCGCGTCGCCGATGACGATTTCAATACCAAGCTGGGTTTACCGGAAGTCAAACTCGGTATTCATCCGGGTTTCGGCGGTACTGTGCGATGCCTGGAACGTGTCGGCCCGCTCAAGGGTATGGACATGATGTTAAGTGGGCGCAACCTGTCAGTGCGAGCGGCAAAAAAGATCGGCCTGGTCGATTATGCGGTACCTCGCCGTGATCTTCGCGAAGCGGCACGCCAGAGTATATTGAACCCGCCAAAACAAAAACCCCTCCCGCACTGGATGAAATTGCTGAACCACTCACGTGTACGACCCTGGTTGGCAAAGTTATTGATTAAAAAAGTTTCGCAAAAGGCCCGTCGCGCACATTATCCCGCACCTTATGCATTGATCGATTTATGGCAGCATTACGCCAGTGATCGCGACAAGATGCTACAGGAGGAAGCGGCCTCCGTTGCACGCCTCATTATCGGTAAAACCGCGCAGAACCTGATCAGGGTGTTTATGCTGCAGGAGCAACTCAAGGGATTGGGTCGTCTGGAGGGCTATCAACCGAAACATGTGCATGTAGTGGGAGGTGGCATCATGGGTGGCGACATTGCTGCCTGGTGCGCCATGCAGGGCCTGAATGTCACGATTCAGGATCAGCGGCATGAAAGTCTCGCTGCAGCATTAAAACGAGCCTATGGCCTGTATAAAAAACGCCTCAAGCAGACCCGGCGCATTAATGCCGCCATGGATCGCCTCATGCCGGATATAAATGGTTATGGCCTGGTTAAAGCTGATATCGTAATCGAAGCTATTTTCGAGGACGTTGAAGTCAAGCGCCAACTGTTCCGCGAGATTGAACCCAAGTTAAAAGCCGATGCGCTGATTGCCACCAACACCTCCAGCATTCCGCTGGAACAATTGGCCGAAGCCTTAAACAAACCGGAACGCCTGGTGGGCCTACATTTCTTCAATCCGGTTGCGATGATGCCCCTGGTCGAAATTGTCCATGGAAAGCAAACTTCGGATGACACCCGTGACAAGGCCAGCGCCTTTGCCAAAACCATTAGCCGTTTACCGTTACCGGTTACCAGCAGCCCGGGTTTCCTCGTCAATCGTGTCTTGATGCCCTATCTGATTGAAGCAGTCACTCTGGCGGATGAAGGTGTGCCGTTAAAGGCCATTGACCAAAGTGCGACAGACTTTGGCATGCCCATGGGACCGATTGAACTGGCGGATACGGTGGGTCTGGATATCTGCCTGAATGTGGCGGAAATTCTCTCACAGGATATGGCTATCGACGTACCCAAGATATTGCAGGATAAAGTCAGTCAAAAACAACTGGGCAAAAAAACCGATGGTGGTTTCTATAAGTTCAAGAAAGGCAAGCCGGTAAAACCCAACGTCGAGAAAAACTACACAGCTCCGACTGATCTACAGGATCGTATGATCATGCGTATGCTGAATGAGATCGTCGCCTGTCTGCGCGATGGCGTGGTGGATAATGGCGACCTGGCTGATGCCGGTATAATCTTTGGCACCGGTTTTGCGCCATTTCGTGGCGGACCGGTACATTATATTCACGACCGCGGAGCGGAACAGTTGCAAAAACTGTTGGAGAACCTGACACATCTATATGGCGAACGCTTTCAGCCGGATAAAGGCTGGAGTACATTAAAATAAAGAACAGTATTACTAGGATATAGAGGAGAACTGAGTAATGGCAGCTTCAGTTTCAGATGTTATCCCGGTTGATAGCGCCAAACATCTTCCCGGATTATTTCGAGAACGTGTTCGGCGTTCACCCCAGGCAATCGCCTATCGTCACTATGTAGAATCAGAAGAGGCCTGGCGAGATCTCAGTTGGCAAGACACGGCCGATGCCGTCGCCCGCTGGCAGACCGCAATGCAACAGGAAGGTCTCAAACCCGGTGATCGCGTAGGGATTATGTTACGTAATTGCCCGCAGTGGGCAATGTTCGATCAAGCCGCATTAGGCCTTGGTCTGGTTCTAGTGCCGTTATACACCAATGACCGCGCGGAAAATCTTGGTTACATCATGGAAGACGCCAATGTTCAACTGGTCTTCATTGAAAAAAATGAACAC
>JAHEIJ010000066.1 GCA_024639445.1 Gammaproteobacteria bacterium | reverse complement strand
GATACACGTGAGGTGATAGATGACAGTGGCTGGTTGCACACGGGCGATCTGGCGGAAATAAAGGCCAAAACTATTTTTATTCGCGGTAGATGCAAGGATATTCTGGTGACCTCGACCGGTGAAAAAGTACCACCGGCCGACATGGAAATGACGATCACTCTGGATCCCCTGTTTGAACAGGCTATGGTAGTAGGTGAAGGTAAACCCTTTATCTCGGCGTTGTTGGTACTTAATACTGATGCCTGGAATAAACTGGCAGCAGAGTTGGGAATGAATGCGGAAGATGCCGGCTCATTGAAACGTGCGGAAACGATTGAGGCGGTGCTGCATAAGCTTGCCGTTTTGTTAGGAAACTTCCCCGGCTATGCACAAATTCACGCTGTGTATTTAAGCTGCAATTCCTGGAGTATAGAAAATGGCTTGCTCACACCAACGCTAAAAATAAAGCGTGGCAAGTTGGAGGAGCATTTCGCCCAGGAAATTAAAGAAATGTATCATGGCCATATGCTGGTTGAATAAACGGGGAGACAGACAGGTTACGCACTTAATGAATAATCAATAGCGCTCTCACTGGTGTTCAGGTTTGTAGCGTGGCTGGGAAACATGAAGGGAAATATGAAATGAGTTCCACAGCACTATCGGATCAGGATAAAGCTGTTGCGGATTTATTAACAACGATCCAGCAACTGGTTGCGGAAATGCATCCTGACAAAGCCAAAGTACCGTTATTGACCCTGGATAGTCGGCTTGATGCAGATCTGGGCCTGGACAGTCTTGGTCGGGTTGAACTTATTTCCCGCCTGGAACAGCACTTCAATATTGTCTTGCCAGAGAATGTGTTTACGGATACTGAATCTGTGCGCGATTTATTGCGAGCACTTAGCATTGCGCAGCACCATATGGAAGAGTTTGTGCCCGGTGAGATAACCGAGTTTGAATTAGAAAAGGTTGAAAAATTACCCGTTACAGCGAAGACCCTCATAGATGTGTTGGAGTGGCATGTAAAACATCATCCCAAACGGTTGCATATTCGGATTCTGGGCAACGAAAAAGAAGAGGATACCCTGACGTATGAAGAACTCTGGCAAGGCGCACGTAAGGTGGCTGCAGGTCTTCAGCAACGAGGTATTAGCCCCGGTGAAACCGTGGCCATCATGTTGCCAACCGGAAAAAATTATTTTTTTAGTTTCTATGCCATTTTAATGGCAGGCGCTATTCCGGTTCCAATCTATCCGCCCGTGCGGCGCAGTCAGCTCGAGGATCATTTGTCTCGACATAGTGGTATCTTGAATAACTGTGTAGCCAGCATGCTAATCAGCATGCCAGAGGTCAAGGTTATAGCTCAGTTACTTAAGTCACAGGTTGGCAGTTTGCGTGAAGTCACCACAGTTGATGAACTTGCTTCCGAAACGATACACTTTTTTGCTCCCGCCATTAGTGACTCGGATATTGCTTTCCTGCAATACACTTCAGGCAGCACCGGGAACCCGAAAGGCGTTGTGCTTACGCATGCCAACTTACTCGCGAATATTCGTGTTATGGGCGAAACGGTAAAGGCACATCCAAATGATGTCTTTATCAGCTGGTTACCGCTCTATCATGATATGGGTTTGATAGGCGCATGCATGGGCAGCCTGTACTTTGCCGTTGTCCTGGTGGTGATGTCGCCATTGTCTTTCTTGATGCGTCCACAGCGCTGGTTATGGGCCATTCATCAATATCGCGGCACTTTGACGGCCTCTCCCAACTTTGGTTATGAGCTTTGTCTGAAGCGTATTACTGATGCGGATATCGAAGGGCTGGACTTGAGTTCCATACGGCTGGCCTTTAACGGTGCCGAGTTGGTGAGTCCCAGTACCATTGAACGATTCACGGCCCGCTTTCAGCCAGTTGGTTTTCGCGCTGAGGCGATGCTGCCGGTATACGGTCTGGCTGAGTCCGCCGTAGGGCTGGCATTTCCGCCGCTTGCCCGTAAGCCACGGATCGATTGCGTACAACGTGAGGCCTTCAGCGAAACAATTGATGCCTTGCCGGCTGAGTCGACAGATGAAAATACCTTGTGTTTCGTGGGAAGTGGCCATCCCCTGGAGGGGCATGAAATCCGCATTGTTGATCCTGACGGAAGAGAACTACCGGAACGAAAGGAAGGCTATTTACAATTTCGCGGCCCTTCTACTACCAGCGGTTATTATCGTAATCCGGAAGCGACCAAAAAACTTATCGTGGATGGTTGGCTGGATTCTGGCGATCTGGCCTATATGGCTGAAGGGGAAGTTTTTATTACCGGGCGCAGCAAGGATCTGATTATTCGGGCCGGCCGAAATATTTATCCCCATGAAGTTGAGGAAGCCATCGGAAATATTTCGGGTGTGCGTAAGGGTTGTGTCGCGGCTTTCGGTACCACCGACCCCCATACCGGATCAGAACAACTGGTTGTATTAGCGGAGACGCGTGAAACCGAGAGTGCAAAGACAAACATACTAAAGAAACAAATCATGATCATTGCCAGTGACCTGCTGGGCTTGCCTCCGGATGTGGTTGTCCTGGCTCCTCCGCATACGGTGCTCAAAACTTCCAGTGGCAAAATACGCCGTTCGGCCTGCAAGGAGCTATATGAGAAAGGTGAGCTAGGCCAGACAACGAAAGCGGTATGGCGGCAGTTTACACGCGTGGTGGTGCATTCACTGTTACCGGAATGGCGGCGGGTGCGACATAAGCTTGGGGATACCCTTTATGCCGCTTATGTGTGGGCGTTATTTGGTGTGCTTGGCGTTACCACCTGGCTATTGGTGATGTTGGCGCCGCGTCTGAGCTGGCGCTGGCACATTATCCATTTTTTTGCCCGTTTTCTCGCGCTTGCTTCCGGCACAAGGATTGAACTCAATGGCCTGGAGAATCTGCCGCCCGCAACCGAACCCTGTGTCTATGTTTCCAATCATGCCAGTTACCTTGATAGTTATGTAATGCTGGCGACGATGCCACGTGGATTCAGTTTTGTCGCAAAAAAAGAATTACGCAACAAGTTATCAGTACGATTAATACTGGATCGTTTGCAAGCAGAGTATGTCGAACGTTTTGACAAGGAAAAAGGTCTCATTGATGCGCAACGAATTGCTCAGGCCGCACAACGCAAGCAATCCCTGTTCTTTTTCCCTGAAGGGACCTTTACCCGCGCGCCGGGACTGCAGAAGTTTTATATGGGGGCATTTGTTACCGCGTCAAAGGCAAACATTCCGGTCGTACCGATTGCAATTCGCGGTACACGCTCTATGTTGCGTTCAGGCTCATGGTTCCCACGGCGTGGCCGGATAACGATAAATATTGGCGAGTTGATTCATCCCGGTCAACTGCCGGAAATAGTCCAGAGTGACACCTGGCATTTGGCATTAGCATTACGGGACAAAGCACGCCAATATATATTACGTCATTGTGGCGAACCTGATCTTTCATCCTAACTATGACTATAGGTATAATAGCATAGTGATATTTCATACATAATATATCCCAGAGCTGACGAATGGCGAATATCCTTATTATTTACTCCACCACCGATGGTCATACCAAAAATATATGTGAGCGCTTGCAGGATGTGATGGAACAGCAAGCGCATGAGGTGACACTGGTATCAATGAACGATAATCCGCAGCTGGACCTATCGCTGTTTGACAAGATCGTGATTGGCGCCAGCATTCGCTATGGCAAACATCGACCTGAAGTGGTTGAGTATATCAATCGTAATGCCCAACTTCTGGCAAGCAAACCGGGAGCATTTTTCTCCGTTAATGTGACGGCGCGCAAGCCCGATAAGAATACGCCGGAGACCAATCCCTATATGCCGAAATTTCTCAAGCAAATTAACTGGCAACCGAATGAGCTGGCAGTGTTTGCCGGTAAAATCGATTATCAACGATACACATTTTTTGATCGCACAATGATTCGATTTATTATGTGGATGACCAAGGGTCCGACGGACCGAAACGCAGTGGTTGATTTCACTGACTGGCAGGCGGTTGAGAAGTTTGGAAAAGTACTTGGTGAAATGTAACAGAGGCCTTCATATAGACTAGCAATAAAAAACCGGGCGCTGCCCGGTTTTTTATATTACTTGAATATTTAAAGTACTGGGTCTAGAAGCGGTATCCGATATTGAGACCAAAAGAGGTTTCAGACAGGGAAATTTTCGCGCCGGGCAATTGCGGATCAGTACTGGTAACGGTGTTTTCCGGTACATACATGTAATGGAAGGCCAGATCCCAATGGTCGTTGATGCGATAATCACCGCCGATAGTGTAGTGGGATTCCACTACCGCGGGCAGGATCAGGTTATTGGCGACATCCTCGGGACCAATCGGGGATTCGGCGTAGTTATACCCACCGCGGATTGTGAACATGTCGTTGATGTCATAGTTAATGCCGATGGCAAACACGGTCTGGTCATCCCAACCCGAGTTATAAGGTATAGAGCCTCCAGGTCCGTTGATCACCAATTGGCCCATGGTATCGGACCAGTTAATCCATTTAATATCCCCTGAGAAGGTCAGTTTGTTGCCGGCGCGATAGGCGATACCGACTGCCGCTTGCTGGGGGTAATCCAGATCAAGCGTATAGGTGCCTGCGGGAAATGGATTTCCATTCAATGTGATATCCCCGGCCGCTAACTGATATTCCAGATCAGAAAAATTCTGTTTGCTTTTATATGAAAATCCGAGTGTCATCGCAGGGATAGGGTCATACAGCACACCCAGACTTAAACCCAGGCCGAAGCTGCTGGCACTGCGGCTGAGATCAATCTGTTGCAAGGTAGTGGGAAGCGGACTGGATGTGTCAGTGAAACGCTGTTTCAATGCCACCGACTGGTAATCAATATTCAGGGACGCGCCGAGGCTCAATTTATCATCCACGTTCCAGGCCAGGACCGGCGCCATTTGCCAGAAAGAGATGCTGCTATAGCCGTCGAACAAGGTATCGGTTGGTCCGGGGAAAACCGGTCCTGGTGTGACACCATAGTCCACCCCCATACCGGAGGTGCCATACATACCCCCACCGAAATACACATCACTGCCATCGGAGGTTGGTGCGGTCCAGCCGATGGCCGGGACACCATACATGTCGACGGCACTTTCCGCTTTTCCCCCACCCAAAGCGGTGAAGTCCACACTCCGATCGGGCATGAAGGCCTCCAGGGAGAAATCGGCGCGACTGCCGACGCGGGCGGCACCGGCGGGATTGGTGACTGCAGTCATGGCGCTGCCGGGATTGGCAGTGACCGCGCCGGCCAGGCCTTTTTGATAGGAGCCGACGCCGATAAGTTGATAGCCGTTGGTAGCGAATACAGTGACGGGAACAGCCATGGCGAAAAGCAGGGCCATGCGCATGAGGGAGCGTTGTAGTTTCATTTTTTGATCTTCCATCCAGTCAAGGTGAAAAAAGCGGGTGTCTTCACGTTATTAGTAAAAAATTATTATATTCTATTTTTATTAATAAAATTTTAGCGGTGAGCGATTAGCTCTATTTATTAACTTGTTGACTTGCGGAACTGGAAGAAGGTAACAGTCTGTTTTTATTGTTTTATTGATCAGGCAGAGGAAACTTCAGGATTTTCCTGCCTAAAATACATGGTTAAGTTTTTTTCGCCTACACTACCTATGTCAAATAAATGCCAATTAAATGAAAGTTCGGTTCAGTCCGTGCTTTATTTCCTGGTGTTAATGTGGCAGGACACAGGCCGAGTGGACATGGCAGATACACCTCTTGCAACGCTGGTTCAACATCTGCAACAAGCGGAATGCTTCCCCCATGCCACCTCGTCCTTTGAATTATTCGAAACACACATTTCCTATGTGGTCCTCACCGGGGAGTATGTTTATAAATTCAAGAAACCGGTTGACCTTGGTTTTCTCGATTTCAGTAGTCTGGAAAAGCGCAAATTCTTTTGTGAGGAAGAACTGCGTCTGAATCGGCGTCTGGCACCGGATATGTACCTGGATGTGGTCAGCGTGCATGGTGAACTGGAGCATCCTGTGGTGAGTGGCACAGGACCATTGCTTGATTATGCGGTAAAGATGCGACAGTTCGCTACTGCCGATCGCATGGATAACGTCACAGCGCGAGGTGAGTTGACGCCCGGGCAGATCGATCAATTAGCACTGGTCGTCAGCGAGTTTCATGAGCACATCCCGGTTGCTGCGAGTGATAGCCCCTTTGGCACGATTGAAGTAATTCGCCAGCGAATCATGCAGAACTTCGAGCAGGTGATGCAGAGTACCGATGATCCGGAAATCAGCAGTATCTGTTCACAATTACGCAACTGGAGCGAAGCCGCATTAAATAAACGACAACATCTTATCGCACAGCGTAAACACGAGGGCGCGGTGCGCGAATGCCATGGGGATATGCACATGGCCAATATCGTCATGCTTGAGGGCAGGCCGGTCATTTATGATTGCCTGGAATTTGCGGAAGACCTGCGTTGGATCGATACAATCAGTGAGATCGCATTTCTCTATATGGACCTGGATTATCATCATCAACACAAACTCGCCTTACGCTATCTGAATCAATATCTGAGTTTAAGTGGTGACTATGCCGGCCTGGGCTTATTATGTATTTATCTTGTCTACCGTGCGATGGTGCGGGCCAAGGTTAACAGTATCGGAGCAAAGCAACAGGCAGCCAACCCGGATTTAGCGGCCGACTACCTGTTTACAACAAAAAGCTATCTTGCGCTTGCCAGAAATTATATTGAAAGTTTTGCTTCCCCGATGTTGATAATACTGCATGGCTTATCCGGTTGCGGTAAAAGCTGGTTAGCGGAGCAGTTACTTGAAAGTTATGGTGCGATTCAAATCCGGTCGGATGTGGAACGCAAGCGCTTACTCGGTCTGGCGGCACAGGCAAAGACGAAATCCGCCATTGGGCAAGATGCCTATAGTGCGGACATGACGGCACAGACCTACCAGCGACTTCTGGAGTTGGCAAACCTGATTCTACAGGCAGGGCCGTCAGTCATTGTGGATGCCACTTTTCTGAAAGCAACCCAACGGGATCAGTTCCAACAATTAGCACAAACACTGGAAATTCCATATGTGATTCTGGATCTGCAAGCAAGCGAAAACACGCTTAGGTCTCGCATTATGAAGCGGGCGGAGCAGGCGAAGGATGCGTCAGAGGCAACATTGGCAGTCTTGCAGCATCAAATAAAAACCGATGATGCCATTACCGCGAGTGAGGCGAGGGTTACCATTCAGATCGATACGGAGAAACAACTGGATATGGATAGACTTGTACAGCAAATAAATCGACAAAGAAGGGAATCAATACCTGCATGATGTTACCCTTGTGCAGGATTATCAGCGCTTATTTCGTCCAATATACCAGTGATAGATGAGTTTTTGCAGTTCCATCACTACCAGTACCGTAAAGGCCAGTCCCAGCAACTCCAGCCAGTTATGGAGAGAAACGGGTTGAATACGTAACACATCACTGATCCAGGGTGTATACATGGCGCCAATGTGGATTAGTTGTGCCGCGGCCGTGCCAAACAGCAGAATAGGGTTGCGTAGAGGATTATGCCGGAACACCGAGCGGGTTTCGGAACGGCTGTTAAAGACATGGATATTTTCGAACAGCACCATCAGTAACAGTGTTCCGTTACGCGCCTCGTCGAGACTGTAACCTTGCTGGAGTAAGAACTGAAAAAGTACAAAGGCGACAATACCGATTACCAGTGCTGACACAACCACTCGTTCGATCATTAAGCGGTTGAAGATCGGTTCACGGGGTGAGCGGGGTGGTCGATGTAATTCATCTCCCTCGCCTGGCTCAAAAGCCAGGGCGACATCCTGAATACCATTGGTTACCAGGTTAAGCCAGAGTAATTGTACCGCCAGTAAAGGCAAGGGCAAGCCGGTAAACAGTGCAAGGGTAAACAGGACGATCTCGGCGGCACCGGTTGAGATGAGGAGAAAGATGACCTTGCGTACATTGGCATATGCAATACGCCCTTCCTCGACGCCTGCGACTATGGAGTTAAAATTGTCATCAGTGATAATCAGCTCGGCGGTTTCGCGCGCGACATCGGTACCGCTCTCACCCATTGCAACCCCGACTTGCGCAGCACGTAAGGCCGGCGCATCGTTGGCGCCATCACCACTGACGGCGACAAAGTGACCCTGGCGTTGCAGGGACTGAACAATATCCAGTTTCTGCTGTGGTTCCACCCGCGCGAAGACGTGGGCGCCTCGTGTAAGATCATCGAATTCCGCTTCATCTTGCGCCTGCCTTAATGCATATCCAGTGATAATCTGATCATGCGTTTCCGCCAATCCAAGGTCTTGGGCAATAGTCAATGCTGTGGCCGGATGATCGCCGGTGACCATGGCGACTTCGATGCCAGCTTGCTGGCAATTTCTTATAGCAGTTTTGGCTTCGGGACGAAGTGGATCAATCATCCCGACTAACCCAAGTAAGGTCAGGTTATGTAAATGTTCTTCGCTGAAGATTTCTTCCGGCTTTAGTTCGATGTTGCCACTTGCCAGCGCAAGCACCCGGTAACCCTGACTGGCAAGCTGATGCGCCGTGGTTTCAAGTTGTTGACGATCCAATTCCATGCCCTGATCGGAACCAGCCATTTTGTTACACATGGGCAGCAGGCGCTCCAGTGCACCCTTAACGAATACTTTTTGTTTTCCCTGGTACTCATTCAGACTGGCAGAGAACAAGCGTTCTGATTCAAATGGGATTGTGGCAATTTCAGGAAAGGCATCGGTAATTTCAGCTTTTATGATGTTTGCTTTATGGGCCATGACCAATAGAGCAACATCGACGGCATCTCCATGGTGTGCCCAGGTATTGTTGCGATGACCGAGAAAACCATCATTGGCTAACACGGCAGCCTGACAGAGTTGTATTAACTGTGCTGCTTGTTTGGCGGATAGTGCTCCGGTTGGGGTGAGAATGGATCCCTCCGGCACCATCCCCTGGCCGGTAACTTCCCAGGGATCCTGATCAGGCAAGGCCAGGCATGTCACAGTGAGCTCATTAACCGTGAGGGTACCGGTTTTATCGGTAGCGATGTAAGTACAGGAGCCAAGGGCCTCGACTGCGACAAGGCGACGCACAATAACATTCCGCTTCGCCATTCGACGAACACCAATTGCCAATGCCACTGTTAAGGCAACGGGTAAGCCTTCGGGAATCGCTGACACAGCGAGGGCAACAGCAAGCAGAAAAATTTCGGTCAGAGGCATGCCGCGACTCAATGCGACACCGGCCATTAGCAGCGCAGCCAGACCCACCAATAGCGCAACACGATGGGTGAACACCTCCATTCGTATCAATAGCGGTGCCTTGGGCGGTTGCTTGCCCAACACAGCGGCAGCGATGCGCCCCAGTTCTGTCGCCAGTGCGGTATGGACGACAATTCCCCGGCCACGGCCGCGTGCGACCAGGGAGCCGGCAAATCCCATGTTGCATCTATCGCCCAACACAGTACTTTCTTTCAGAATAGTGTCAGAATTTTTTAACACCGCAGTCGATTCGCCGGTGAGCAGGGATTCATCGGTTTCCAGATCAAGGCAACTAATAAGACGGATATCTGCCGGAACTTTGTCACCTGATTCCAGTAATACGATGTCACCCGGCACCAGTTTTTCTGCGTTCAACTCATAGCTATCACCTTGACGCAACACCCGGCAGTGGGTAGTCACAAGTTGCTGCAGGGCAGCGGCCGCTTGTTGAGCGGAATACTCCTGAATGGTGCCGATGATGGCGTTAATGAGTAACACGGCGGTGATGAATCCGGCATCCGACCATTCCTGAATTAACAGGGACAACAGGGCTGCGGCAACCAGGACATAAATTAGGGG
>JAHEIJ010000065.1 GCA_024639445.1 Gammaproteobacteria bacterium | reverse complement strand
GTCACGGCCACGACGGTTCCCGGAAAGTCGTGCAGGAAGCGCTCTAGCCAGGCGACCGATTCTGCATCCAGGTGGTTAGTGGGCTCATCAAGCAACAACATATCCGGGTTGGAAAGCAGCAGACGGCAGAGCGCAACACGACGGCGTTCCCCCCCCGACAGCTTTGTGACATCCGCATCCCAGGGCGGCAACCGCAGGGCATCAGCCGCGATTTCCAGTTTGCGATCCAGTTCCCAGGCCCCCGCCGCATCAATGGCATCCTGCAGCTTGCCCTGTTCTTCCAGCAGGGTGTTCATTTCATCATCTGACATGGGTTCGGCAAACTGCATGCTGATGGCATTAAACCGGTCCACCATATCTTTTATTTCACCAACACCATCCTCCACATTGCCCCGCACATCTTTGCTGGAATCCAGTTCCGGTTCTTGCGACAGGTAGCCGATTTTGATCCCGGCCTGGGGACGGGCTTCACCATCATATTCCTTGTCGACGCCGGCCATGATCCGCAGCAGGGAAGACTTGCCGGAGCCATTCAGTCCCAATACCCCGATCTTGGCACCCGGGAAAAAGGACAGGGATATGTCCTTGAGAATGGTGCGCTTTGGTGGCACAAGCTTGCTCACCTGGTTCATGGTGTAAATGTATTGCGCCATAGCAACTGCTGCCTGTATTGGTGAAACCAGAAAAATAAGGCCGAGCATTGTACTGGTTGAACCGGCTTTTGGGTACTGGCTGGGACTTTTGTTTTTAGCCGCTATTTTCCTTATGCTTGTGCTGTAGTCCACGGTTATGATGTTGTTTGATAGAATCTACTCGTTAAGAGGACTTCAGTATGACGGAGCAATGTAGTCAAGAAACTAACCGGAACGGTTATCGAAGCCTTTTGTTCCTGGGTCTCGCGTTGGTTTCAGCCTGGGTCGGGTCTGCGCCGGTTAAATTGTCTACAGCGGAAGTGCGCTATGTGCAGGCACCACGGGAGCGGGTGCTGGATGGCTTGATTGAGGCTGTGAAGCAAGCCACGATCTCGGCCCAGACCAGCGGCCGGGTTATCGAAATTAATTACGATGTAGATGATTACGTGGAGAAGGGTGCGATCCTGTTGCGCTTTCGTGACAAGGAACAACGCGCCAGTTTTGATGCGGCCCAGGCGAACTATAAAGAGGCCCAGTCAGACTACCAACGGTCTACGGAATTGTTTGAGAAAAAATTGGTTGCCAGGGCCATGCTGGATAAGGCGGAAGCCCGGCTCAAGGCAACGCGCGCCCAACGGGATCGGGCCAGGGAAAATCTGGAACATACCCAGGTGCGTGCCCCCTATAGCGGGATTGTGGTGAAACGCCATATTGAAGTGGGGGAAACCGCGGCCGTGGGTCAAAAGTTGTTTACCGGCCTATCGCTTGAGTCATTGCGTGCAAGCGTTAATGTCCCGCAAGACATAATTAATACCATTCGGAGTAAACAGCTGGCCAGGGTCATCATCGATCGTAACTCGGGCAAAAGCGTGCCAGCCGAATCACTGACCATCAGCCCGTTTGCGGATCCGACCACCCACAGCTTTACCGTACGGGTGAATTTACCTGCCGGGGATTACCAGATCTATCCGGGGATGTTCGTCAAGGTCGAGTTTGTGCTTGATGAAGTCCGGCAACTGGTTGTTCCCGAGCGCGCGGTCACTCATCGGAGTGAAGTGAGTGCGGTGTATGTTGTGGATGATCAGCAGGCCCTTCACTATCGCCAGGTCCGGGTTGGACGTCGCTATGGCGATCACGACGTGGTGATCCTGGCGGGTTTGAATGCCGGTGAGCGAGTGGCGCTTGATCCCATCAAGGCCGTGGTTCGCTATAAGGAACAACAGGCTGGGGTCACCCCATGAGTCAACGCCTGGGTATTTCAGGTAGTACTGCACGGGCTTTTTTAACCTCGGAAATTACCCCCCTGTTGGCGCTGGTCGGATTTTTACTGGGCATGTTTGCCGTGATGATCACGCCACGGGAGGAAGAACCCCAGATCAACGTCACATTTGCGAATGTCTTTATTGCCTTTCCCGGCGCATCCGCCAGGGAAGTGGAGGAACTGGTGACCACGGCGGCGGAACAGATCCTGTCGGAACTGGAAGGACTGAAACACGTTTATTCTGTATCACGCCCTGGTATGTCGGTGCTGACCGTCCAGTTCAAGGTGGGCGAGGATCGAACCCAGGCTATCGTACGTTTATACAACGCACTGTATTCAAAACAGGATTGGCTGCCGCCGGGTCTGGGCGTCGCGCAACCCATTATCAAGCCCAAGGGCATCGATGATGTACCGATAGTCACCCTGACCCTGTGGACGGATGATGCGGAGCAGGGTGGCTATGAGCTCAGTCAGGTCGCCCACGCCCTCGAGGCGGAACTGAAGCGGGTCAAGGGTACACGAGATGTTTATACCCTGGGCGCGCCACAGCAGGTTGTGCAGGTGTTGTTTAATGCCAGTCGTCTGGCGGCATACAACCTGGCGGTGGATGATCTGCGTTTTGCCCTGCAGCAAAGCAATGCCACCCGGCCTTCAGGTTACATGGTGGACGATAACCTTGAGGTGCCGGTGCAGGCCGGGGTGTTTCTCAGTACGGTGGAAGAGGTGCAGGACCTGATTGTCAGCGTGCATGAAGGCAGGCCAGTCTATCTGCGGGATGTGGCGGAAGTGAAACGGGGTCCGGCTCAACCGGAGCAGTATGCCTGGTTCGGAACGGGACCGGGTGCCGCCAGTAAAGGCATCAAGCTTCAGGGGCAGTTTCCCGCCGTGACCATGGCTATTGCCAAGCAACCCGGGACCAATGCTGTTGATATTGCCAATCAGGTGATCGAACGCGTAAACCAGTTACAAGGCATATTCATACCGGACAATGTGCATGTCACCGTGACCCGCAATTACGGGGAAACGGCTGATGCCAAGGCAAAGAAACTGATCGGTAAGCTGATTTTTGCCACCACCTTCGTGGTGTTACTGGTGCTGTTTACCCTGGGGCGGCGTGAGGCGGTCATTGTCGGCCTGGCGGTGATTATCACCCTGGCGATAACCCTGTTTGCCTCCTGGGCCTGGGGATTTACTCTCAACCGGGTCTCGTTGTTTGCCTTGATATTCTCTATCGGGATCCTGGTGGATGATGCGATCGTGGTGGTGGAGAACATCCATCGCCATATGCAATTGCACCCCGGTAAGCGCCTGCTGGAAATTATTCCCACTGCCGTAGATGAAGTGGGTGGGCCAACTATCCTGGCAACCTTTACCGTGATTGCGGCCTTGCTGCCGATGGCGTTTGTGACCGGTCTGATGGGGCCGTACATGAGCCCCATACCCATCAATGCCAGTATCGGTATGCTGATTTCTTTATTGGTGGCTTTCATCGTAACCCCCTGGCTGGCGAATATCCTGCTGAGCCGGGCAGCGTTGCAGCATGATGAATTGGCGGAAGAGGACAAGCTCTATGGCCTGTTCAAACGTTTTCTCGGGCCCTACCTGAATGCCGACGCGGGTCGGCCAAAACGCCGCAAACTGGCGGGAATTGTGCTGTTACTGATCCTGCTGTCTATCGGCCTGGTCGGGGTCAAACTGGTCGTGCTGAAGATGCTGCCGTTTGATAACAAGTCCGAATTCCAGGTAGTGGTCGACATGCCGGAAGGCACCAGCCTGGAGCAAACGGCGCGCGTCTTGAGTGAATTGGGTGGCTACCTGGCCACCGTGTCTGAAGTCACCGACTATCAAGCCTACGTGGGAAGTGCCTCACCCATTAATTTCAATGGCCTGGTCAGACAATACTATTTGCGTCGTGGCGCCAATGTAGGCGACATCCAGGTGAACCTGCTTCCCAAAAGCGAACGTGATCGAAAAAGCCATGAGGTTGCCCTGGCGGTGCGCGAACCCTTGCAACAAATCGGGCGCCCGTATGATGCCAATATCAAAATCGTTGAGGTTCCACCCGGTCCGCCGGTGCAATCTCCACTGGTGGCGGAAATCTATGGTCTGGATTATGACGGGCAATTGGCGGTGGCCAAATCTGTTCGACAGGTATTCGAGCAAACACCGGATGTGATTGACGTGGATGACAGCACCGAAGCCGATGCGCCCAAATTGATCGTGGCCGTGGATCAACAAAAGGCCGCATTGCTGGGTGTCAGCCAGCAGTCTATTGTGGAAGCCTTATCAACTGCCCTCAGTGGCGCGGATTTCAGCTATTTACATGCCGGTAATATGAAATACCCGTTACCCATTCGGTTGGAATTCAGCCCGGGTGATAAAGCGCAGATCGATGACTTACTGGCACTGAAGGTGCGCGGCAAAGATGATGTGCTGGTACCGGTTGCGGATGTTGTCAGGTTGGTGGAGACACGAAGGGAACATGCCATTTACCACAAGGACCTGTTACCAATGACGTTTGTCACCGGTGACATGGCAGGTGACCTGGACAGCCCGCTTTACGCCATGTTTGATATTTATGCTGATCTGAAGAAAACCCCCCTGGTCAATGACACCGTCATCGAGCAGACGCTGATTAATCCACCGGCGAACCCTTATCGCTACAGCCTCAAGTGGGATGGGGAATGGCAGGTGACCTACGAAACTTTCCGCGACATGGGAATTGCTTATTCAGTTGGGCTGTTACTGATTTACCTGCTGGTGGTGGGCCAGTTTCGTTCTTACCTGGTGCCCTTGATTATCATGGCCCCGATTCCCCTGACCGTTATCGGGGTCATGCCGGGTCATGCCCTGTGGGGGGCGCAATTTACGGCAACCTCGATGATAGGCATGATTGCCCTGGCCGGGATCATTGTACGAAATTCCATTCTGCTGGTGGATTTCATTAACCAGCAGTTGGATGAGGGTGTGGCGTTTGAGGAGGCGGTGATCCGTTCCGGCGCGGTGCGGGCCAAGCCCATTGCCCTCACGGGTTTTGCTGCTATGCTCGGTGCCCTGTTCATCCTGGATGATCCCATATTTAATGGCCTGGCCATTTCCTTGATTTTCGGGATTCTGGTCTCCACCCTGTTGACGCTCGTGGTCATTCCGGTGATGTACTATGCCTTCATGTACCGCCGGCTGGGCGGTAAACAGGCCAGCCTCATTCCCGACGCCTGATAAGGATCTCGGGCAGGTTTTAAGCCTATTAATTCTATTTATGTTTTCCACAAGACTTGTTACTATTCCGCCCTTAGTTTTGCCGATGTATCCATACAGAAAAATAATCAGGCCACCACGGCTAGCGGAGATTGGAAAAGGTAATGGCAGACAGACGATTACAGGTATTTCAGACCGTTGCGCGCTTACTCAGTTTTACCAAGGCGGCGGAAGAACTGCACATGACCCAACCGGCGGTCACCTTCCAGGTTCGGCAATTGGAGGAACAATTCAACACCCGCCTGTTCGATCGAACGCATAATCGCATTAGCCTCACCGATGCCGGCAAGCGTGTGCATGAATGTGCCGGGCGCATATTTGAGCTGTATGCGGAAATGGATAATTCGGTACGCGAATTGACCGGCGATATCAGCGGTGTTCTGATCCTGGGTGCCAGCACTACCATCGCCGAGTATATGCTGCCCGTTCTGCTTGGTGACTTCAAAGCCAAGTATCCCGATATCACCATTCGTCTCAAAGTCGCCAATACTGACGGCATTGTTTCCCAGGTGGAAAACAACACCATTGATCTTGGCGTGGTGGAAGCGCCGGTCAACAACAAGAACCTGGTGGTTGAGAAATGTCGAACCGATCACCTGGTACTTATCGTGCCGCCGGGACATGAACTGGAGAAGGAAGATGTCGTGCCGATTCAGCGTGTGGCGGATTACCCCTTCATATGCCGGGAAGAAGGCTCGGGGACCCGGGAAGTGATGATCGAGAGTATGCATGACGCCGGCGTCAGCGCGACAGACCTGAACATCGCCATGGAACTGGGCAGCCTGGAAGCGATCAAGGGCGCGGTGGAATCGGGAATGGGAGTTTCTATTCTGTCCAATGCCACAATTCAAAAGGAACTCAAACTGGGAACGCTCGTTGCCGTCCAGCTCGAGCCGCCTATTGATCGGCCGTTCTCGTTTGTGCACCAGAAACAGAAATTCCGCGTGCGTGCAATGGATGAACTGCTCAGCTTTGCCCGCAACTACTGTCGTTCTCACCAGGATGAACCACTAGGTTAGCTAACAGCCGGTGAGGGAGAATCCACGCTCTTGAACAAGAGTGAAAAACAATTATTGAATCTATATCGCGACTTACCGAAGGCCGCGCGGAGTAATTTGCTGGATTTTGCCGCTTTTCTTGCGGAACGTTATCCACCCCAGACACAAGTCGCGCAGGAACCGTTGGAAATCCCTCGTCCAACTGAAGAGTCGGTGATTGCCGCGGTCAAACGCCTTTCAGCGACATACCCGATGCTGAACAAAGATACCATGTTGCATGACACTTCTGCCCTGGTGACGCAACACCTGGTACAGGGTCGGGATGCCATGGATGTAATTGATGAACTGGAGGACATATTCCGCCAGGGCTATCAGTCCATGCAGAATGATGATTCAGGACAAGACAGCGATGCTTGAAACGCTTAACAGCTGGTACAAGAAATATTTTTCCGATCCCCAGGCGGTTGTTTTAACACTTATCCTGGTCGTTGGTTTCACCGTGGTGTTGACCATGGGGAAAATGTTGACTCCGGTGCTGGCGGCGGTGGTCATCGCTTATTTGCTGGAAGGCATTGTACGTAAACTGGAACAGCGTGAAGTTCCAAGTCTGACAGCGGTGATTCTGGTATTCATTGCCTTCTTTATCTTTGTGCTGTTTCTGGTGTTTGGGGTTGTGCCGCTGTTATCGGTGCAGGTGACGGGGTTTATTAAAGAGTTGCCACAAGTATTGAGTGTGGCGCGTGAAACCCTGATGCAGTTGCCGGAGCACTATGGTTATATCTCGGAAAAACAGGTCCAGGATATGGCGGATACACTGGATCGCGAGATTGCATCCTCTGGCCAGCAAATCCTGACGGTCTCACTGGCCTCGATACCCGGCCTGATAACCCTGCTGGTGTACTTAATCCTGGTACCGCTACTGGTGTTCTTTTTTCTCAAGGACAAAGCCTTGATTCTGAGCTGGTTTTCCAGTTTTTTACCCCAGGATCGTAGCCTGGCCTCCCGCGTCTGGCATGACATGGACTTGCAGCTGGGTAATTATGTCCGTGGCAAGTTCTGGGAAATCCTGATTGTCGGTAGCGTGACCTATGTGGCGTTTGCCATTCTTGATCTTAAGTATGCCATTTTGCTGGCGGCGCTGGTGGGGGTATCGGTACTGGTGCCTTATATCGGGGCGGCGGTAGTAACGGTTCCGGTCGCGATCGTGGCATATTTCCAGTTTGGCTGGGGAACGGATTTTGCCATCGTATTGATTGTCTATGGCATTATTCAGGCCCTGGACGGTAATGTACTGGTGCCACTGCTGTTCTCCGAAGTGGTCAACCTTCATCCCATAGCGATTATCGTAAGTGTGCTGGTATTTGGTGGGCTATGGGGTTTCTGGGGCGTATTTTTTGCCATTCCGCTCGCAACCCTGGTGAATGCCGTGTTGCATGCCTGGCCACGGACTCCAGAGCCCGCAACCACTACAGAAGAGAGTTAGCTTCTTGCTGCTCTCACAGGCAGTAATTTTCCCCCACTCAAAGCACTTCTGAAGAATAATCGGCCAGCCGCGAGCGTTCACCACGCAGCAGAGTAACATGACCGCTGTGTTGCCAGTACTTGAAGCGATCCACCACGTAAGTCAGGCCGGAAGTGGTTTCAGTCAGGTAGGGCGTATCGATTTGAGCAATGTTACCCAGGCAAATGACCTTGGTGCCGGGTCCGGCACGGGTAATCAATGTTTTCAGTTGTTTCGATGTCAGGTTCTGGGCTTCGTCAATAATAATGTAGCGGTTCAAAAAGGTACGGCCACGCATAAAGTTAACCGAACGGATCTTGATACGCTTGCTTAACAGATCATTGGTAGCGGCGCGGCCCCAGTCACCACCCGATTCGGTTTTGGTTAGTACCTCTAGATTATCCATCAGGGCGCCCATCCACGGGGTCATTTTTTCTTCTTCGGTACCAGGCAGGTAGCCGATCTCTTCACCCACCGGAACGGTGACCCGTGTCATGATGATTTCGGCATAGCGGTTGTCGTCCAGGGTTTGTTGCAATCCGGCTGCCAGGGTCAAGAGGGTCTTGCCGGTACCTGCCATCCCGAGCAGGCTGACGAAATCGATTTCAGGATCCATCAGCAGGTTCAGAGCAAAATTTTGTTCCCGATTTCGCGCTGTGATGCCCCAGACGGAATGATTGCTGCTGCTGTAATCACGGATGGTTTCTATAACGGCTTCCTGGTCTTCGACGCTGCGCACGATGGATTCAAACCCGTCTTCACCACTGTGGAGGAATTCACTTGGAGACCAGTTGCTGACTTCGGGGCCCTGTATTCGATAAAAGGTTCGGCCTTCTTCCATCCATGAGTCCATTTCCTTGGCGTGGGTATCCCAGAAATCCTTGTTGAGTTCATAGCTGCCGGTATAGAGAAGGTCAACGTCTTCCAGCACTTTATCGTTGTGATAATCTTCGGCATGAATACCCAGCACGGCCGCTTTAATTCGCAGGTTAATATCCTTGGTGACCAGAGTGACACGTGTTTCCGTGAATTCACTCTGTAATGCCAGGGTGGTGCCAAGAATATTATTATCCGGCAGGTTACCCGGTAGATACTCAGGCAGTGTGTTGCGATAGGACACTGTCTGAAAGAACAGCCGGCCTATTAACTTCTCATTTTCGACATGGCCATTACTGGTGGCATGCACGTGGATATTCAGGGGCAGACCCTGCTCAATTTCAGCTTGGCTCATGTCACTCATGAGTTCATCCATGAAACGACTGGCCTGACGAGCATTACGTGCCACCTCAGATCGACCTTTCTTATTATTATCCAGCTCTTCCAGCACCATCATGGGCAGGTACAGGTCATGTTCCTGGAAGCGGAACAAACAGGCTGGATCGTGCATCAGCACATTGGAATCGAGAACAAACATACGTTTAGACATGTGTATATCAACCGCGGGGAAGTTAAGATTTATTCAATGCTTTAACAGCAGCCAGGACTTCATCGGCGTGGCCATCAACTTTAACCTTACGCCATTCTTTATTGAGTTTACCGTTACTATCGATTAAAAAGGTGCTGCGTTCAATACCGCGCACCTGTTTACCATACATATTCTTCATTTTAATCACATCAAACAACTGACAGAGAGTTTCGTCTTTGTCAGATAACAGGTCGAATTGAAAACACTGTTTGGCTTTAAAGTTTTCATGGGATTTGATGCTGTCTCGCGAAACACCAAGGATGATCGTGTTCTGTCTTTTGAACTTGTTATAGCTATCGCGAAAATCCTGCCCCTCACGGGTGCAGCCTGGGGTGCTGTCCTTGGGATAAAAATACAGGACCACATTCTTACCCTTCAAATCGCTGAGGGAGATCTCCTGCTCACCAGTGGCCTCCAGGGTGAAATTGGGTAGTTTTTTACCAACGTCGACCGACATCGGTCCCTCCTGAATCATCATCAAAAATCAAAGCGCGGCATTTTAACCCATGCATGAGACAGAGTCCTGTTGAAATAGCGTTTTTTTAAAGACTGGCGGTTCGGAAATGATACAGGTCGACCTCTCAAACCCCATTCCTGCTTCTTCGCGCTAGTGGTCAGTGACAGTTCCGGGGTTGGCGGCGCTGGGTCGTAGACGGGATCCGTATTAAAGTCCCGGATTTCAGCGGGTGATGGCTTACAAGCAGCTTGCATGTCCAGCTCAAAGCCGCGGCTAAATTGTTGTCACAACCCGGC